>JAHIPG010000020.1 GCA_018894775.1 Nanobdellota archaeon | reverse complement strand
CAGTATCTCCGAATATCGAGGGGTTTGTTTTTTGTGATGTTTTTGGTTGTTTGATATTTTTGATGTGGTAGGGTTTGGTTCTTGGAGGTTATTGGTTTTTTGTTTGAGAAAGGAGGTTTTTGAGATAGCTTTCGCTAGGTTGTGGGGTGTTATATTGGTTGGGCGTAGTCTATGTTTAATGTTTTAAAGAAGAAAAATTCGTATGTTTGTATGATGAAGAGTTTGAATGTTGTTGTATTTTTGTAATGTATGTTCCATGTGATTAGGAGTAGCATGCTTATTGCGAAGTAGAATAGTCTTGTTGCTGCTTTTGTGCTTTTGCTTTTTATCCTTGCTTCGTCGTGTACTCTGAACATTGTTTCTATGTTCCACCGTTGTTTGTATATCTTAACAAGTTTTTCTGCATCTTGCAGAAAAATGTTGGTTGCGAACACCCAATCGTAACCTTTAACATTTTTAATCAAAGCTAAATTCGTTTCTGCATGGTATGTGCTCTTGTCTTTAGAATATTTGATACTGTATTCGATAACGCACTCCTTTTCTACGCTTTCTAGCATGTATTTGTAAAGTTTTTTCTTTGGTACGAATATGAGGTATTTCATCTTTTTGAGCTTTAACGTGTCGATTATGTCTCCTGAGTAAAATCCTCTGTCAAGAATTATTTTTCTGGCTTTAATACCAAGAGTTTGAAACCATTCTACACCTTCTCCTAAGTATTCTGCCTTAAAACAACCAACAGGCAGAATAGCCACATAAAAAGGAATAATCTTATTCCTAAACTTAACAGCAATCACTAGGAAACGAAACTTAGCCTTAACACCTTTTTCCCCTGTCCAGCCATGAACATTCAAACCAGAATACCTCCCATAAAAGTTTTCCTCAGTAATATCAGCAACAAGATCAACAACACCAAGCCTCAAACGCTTAATTTTAGCCTTAGCATTCTCAAAAAACTCTTCAGACAAAACCTCAGGATAAGTCCTATCAAGATGGTAATGTAAAGTATCAGCCTTATTACTCACAGTCTCAACAAAAGTATTAGAACTGCCAGCCTTCAAAACAGGCAAAACACAACTTTCAGGAATGCAAACCTTTTTTAAAAACCCCAACACATACTTACTGACTTGTTTTAACGAGTGAGTCATAGCAAGAAAGGAGCACCGCTCCTACTTGCTATTTTCTATTAACTCAACAGTAAAGAAAAACTACTCGGAGATACTGTAATTAGTAAGTTGAACAAGAAAACTTAAAAAGGTTCTTAGCTTTTAAAAAGATTGAAACGGAGGTAATAAAAATGTCAGAAAAGAAACATAAAGTAAAAGTTTTTTCGACCCCTTCATGTTCATATTGCAGTATGGAAAAGGACTGGTTAAAAGAACATAAGATAGAATTCGAAGACATTGATGTTTCTATGGATCAAGAAGCTGCTAATAAGATGGTTGAGAAATCAGGTCAGATGGGTGTACCTGTAACAGATATTGACGGAGAGATTGTTGTAGGTTTTGATAAAGAAAAACTAAAAAAGTTATTGGATATAAAAGAATAAAAAATAATCTATTTCTTTTTTATCTTATCTAAAAATTCACATACCTTACAGACTTCTCCTGAACAGGGTTCTCCGCATTTCTTACAGCTTTTTATCTCTGATTTTGCGTATTTCTTTTTGAGAACAGGTAAAATATCTAAGAATGAATTTATTATTGCGTGTTTTGTCTGACCCTGTTTTGCTGTGAAATTATTGATCATATCTCTTACTTCTGCCCTATATGAACTTATTGCGTAAGGGCATTCATCATACTGTACAGGTAATTTTCTCAAAAAGCAGTATGCTGTTACCTCTCTTTCTGTCAAGAAGTAAAATGGTTTGATTCTTCTCACAAATCTTTTATCCTTTTTGACTCCTGTTACAGGTCCTAGTCTTGCGCTTCTTTCTATATTGCCTCTGAACTGGTTCATGATTATGCTCTGTGCTTCATCATCAAGGTTGTGACCGGTTGCTATCTTATCAACACCTAATTCTCTTGCTTTTGAGTTAAGTAAGAACCTTCTTAGTACACCACAAACACTGCAAGGCTTCATGTTTGTTTTCTTGATTATTTCATCTAAGGTCATACCAAACTCTTTTTTGAATGTGTAAATATGAAGGTCTAATCCATTTTTCTTACAGTATTTCTTCACATTGCTTAGATCCCTGTAACCTTTTATCCCTTCATCCACTGCTATTAGCTTAATATCAAGATTTCTCTTGGTTTCTGCAAGTTTGTTAAGGATATATAATACTGAGAATGAATCTTTGCCTCCAGATATGCCTATAGCTATTGTTGCCTTTTTCTTGCCAAGCATATCATACTTTCCTATGGTTTTATAGGCCTTTTTTTCAAAATATTTGACAAAACAGCCTTTACAAACCTTAGTCTTTGAATTAGGTAATGTTATTACAGGTTTTAGATTACAGTTTTTACATACCATGTATTTGCTTTGGAAAAGAAGGATTTATAAGGGTTTTGAAACAGGGTATTTGATAATGAATAAGAAGGTGTGTTTCGCTACAGGGAATATTTGGAGATGGCATAAGGACCGTCATGAGCTTATTAAGATTTCTAGACAGTTTGATTTTGAAGGTATTGAAATAACGCTAGCTAGTGAAAGAGAACTTTTCAGATTTAAACCTGATAAAGAATTAAAAGATTTCATAAAAAGTTTGGATTATGTGAGCATCCATTCTCCCTTCAGATATCATTCTTTTGAAGATAAACAGCAAAAAGCTGTGTTGAATGCGTTACAAAGCGTATACCCTAAGATTAACGCATCCAATGTTGTTTTTCATGCTATAAAAGTTGACAACTATGATAATCTTGTTAATAGGGGCATGAATATAAGTATTGAGAATCTAACACCTAGATCCAATCTAAGTCATGAGGATATGAAGAAGATACTTGATATTAATCCTAAGATTGGTCTTACTTTAGATATTAATCATGCTATGGTTCATTCAGAAGATATGGTAAAGAATTTAGTCAAAATATTTAAAGATAAAGTTGTACAGATCCATTGTTCTGCTTATCTTAACAAGACTGAGCATCAACCTTTACACAAAGCTGATGATGAATATCTTGATAAGATAGATATTGTAAGAAAGTTGAATGTTCCTTTAGTGTTAGAGGCTGATTTTCCTAAGGATAGTCATGATGCGATTAAGAAAGAGCTTGAATTCTTGAAGAACTGGTACTGAATATTTCTGAAACAAAATATTTAAAAAGTTTTAACCATAAATCTAGATTGTTAATGGAGGTGGTTTGATGGCAAAATATAAGATAACTCAAGACAGGGATGGCTGTATCAGTTGTGGCGCTTGTGCTAGTGCATGCCCGGATAATTGGGAAATGGCTGATGATGGTAAGTCCAAGCCAAAAAAGACAGATATTTCTGAAGAAGAGTTTGAATGCAACAATAAAGCAGCTGCTGGTTGTCCTGTTAATATAATCCATATCAAGAATACAGAAACTGGCGAAGATATTATTTAATAGATAAAATAAAGAAAAAGATTTATCCTATCATTCCTAACAGATAGAATATTAGGCCGTCTGATAGTTTTATGATATCATCTTCTGTCTGGCCTTGTATTATTATGCATCCTTCTTCGTTCTTGATGATAGTTTCTTCTCCGAGTGTGAGCCATATTATACCTATATCTTCTGTTACAGATTCACAGTTCATAACTGGATAATCAGGGTTATTCTCATCCTTTTCTGTAAACGCGCTTTTTACAGGTATTTGGAACAAGTATGCATTATCGATGAATTTGTCTATCTCTAAAGCGGCTATCACTGTTCTTCCTGTAAGCCCTTCATTGGGGTTAATTACTGTATAGATTTCTTTCTTGTTCAGGATTTCTTTGATACCATTAGCTATCTTTAAGCCTTCCATCTCTTGAGGCTCATGTCTTGTGTAGATATACTTGGGGCTAGCATCATTACCTACAAATATTTTTATCTTGTATGTTATGCCACCCTCCTCTGTTGTTCCTACCTGCTGTACGTCAAAAGTATCCATCCCATGTACATATTGGTATGTTCCTGGTGTTAGTTTTTGTGTGAAAAATATAGTAAATATGAATGCAAGTATTACTATTATACCTCCGTATATTACTATTTTTACGAATTTTTCTTGATCCATTTTGATCCACTTGATGATTATATCCCTGTCAGTATGAAATAGAGTTTGTCTATTGCCTTAATTAAGTTTTCGCTTGCTCCTTCCATAACCAGACAGTTATTTGAATATGTTATTTTAGTTTCCTCTGCTCTTTTGAAAATAACAACTCCTTCTGTCTGTGTTGTGTCTTCGCAGCTTTTTAATGGCAGTTCAGCACAGCCTTCATTATCTTCTGTACATGCGAATGGTTTCATGTTGGTTATAGTAATTTTTCTTTTGAAATAGTCCATTGCTCTGCCATTGCCTTTCAGATCATCTGTGCTTATGTATATCTTTTGGAAATAGTTCATTGTTGCTATGTTTTGTGGGAATGTTATTGTCTCCAAGTCTTCAGGATTATAGGTTAGTGCTATCTGTTGTTCTCCTTTGTATGCTATCCAAAAACCTTCTTCTGTTTTAGTAAATTTTAGACCATTATAATCGTAAGTTTCGGTTGTATCGCCTTTCCACATGTTAAGTCCGCTGGCTACCATCAATAATATGATAAAACCGCCCATTCCATAAGCTAATGTTTTTTGTTTTGTGAAGAATTTTTTCTTTTTTTCAACAATTTGCTTTCTTTTCATCTTTATAATTAACTTATTTTTTATTTATAAAATATTTGTTTTTAGAACAATATGGGTGTTATGTATACTTCTACGAATGCTGCTAAAAACAATATCCCTATAGCTATGAGTATAATATCCACAGAGTCCAACAGTTCATGTAAGAATCTTTTTGACTTGAGTTCACGCCTTATTACAGCCACAGAGATTATTCCTCCTGCGAGACCGCCTACAAAATATGCAACTATTTCAAATATCCCATGGGTCATGTATCTTGCTATTCCTAATGAGAACATGCTGAAATATGTCAGACCGGTAAGAGCACCTATATTGGTTTTTACAAAGTTCCCTATTGCTGCTGATATTACAGTTGCATTCCATGTGAGGATGAATATTGCTCCGGCTCCATAGAAGAATGAGAAGAATATACAGAACATTAACACTTTAACATTATTTTCCAGTATTTTCCAGAAAAGCTGGCCACTTGTTATTTCTCCTGTTATCTTCAGACCTACGGCTGCTCCCCCTAGGAGATCCATATTTGTTGCTCCGCTAATCTTAGAGTTTATTGCTGATATTGTTGCCATTTGTGTGGAAAACATATTTTCGACCATGTGTCCTGGAAGGAATACATACCATGCTGAAAAGCTGATTATAAATCCTAAGAATAGGCATGTCAAGAACCAGACTACTCTGCTATGTTGTTTCAGCAAGACTACTTCTTTTTTTGCCCCTTCATTTTCTTCTTCTCTTTTTATGGTATTGTATATCAATGGTACACATGCAAGTGATGTTAAGAATACCATTACCAAGCTTGCCTGGTCATAGAATATCCACAGCCCCAAAAACATGGCTATTGTTGAGTAGAATATGCCTAAAAAGAATAATTCCCAGGGCTTTCTTCTCGCTGATAGTGGACTTATTAATGATTCTAGGACCATAGTAAGATTTTATAGACAGTTTGGATTTATATAACTTTTTATTTACTGAAGTTTCACAGTTTCCTTTTAAAGGGGTTTGTAGTTTGCACTATTTCTATGTTTTTGCTTAATTTTTTGGTTTAGATATTTTATAAAAAATATTTGAACCGTT
>JAHIPG010000221.1 GCA_018894775.1 Nanobdellota archaeon | reverse complement strand
TTCAGCCATCTCTTTTGTCTCCCTCAGAATGTGAGCCCAGCATCTCTGCAAATATTTTGTATATTCCTTGTAAGCTGACAGGCCATCACAAATGATAATCCCTCGATATTTGTATCCTAATATCTCGTCAAGAACAGTTCTGTTCCTTTTTTTGTGAATCACAAAAAAGACATTATTTCGTGATCTAAATATCCACAACCAATATGTTTTTCCTTGCACTTTTATTTTTGTCTCATCGATATGTAAATTGGTTGCTCTCCTAATCTTTTGCTTTATGTTTTCATATTCTGGAGTTGCTTTATCAGCAACTCTTTTAGTAATATCATAAACTGCTTTGGAAGTCAAAGTAGTTTTGTATTGTCTTTCTATCGCAGAAATAGTTTTTCTAAGTGGCAATCTATCGTCGAAGCGAAGTAAAGTTATTTGTGTTTGTATGTTTTTCCCAAATAACCCAAAGTCTGGCACTTGTACTGGTTTTGATTCCCAATGATGTCCACATTTGCAATCATAAACGCCCCATTGTGCTTTAATTATCTTTGTTGGTTGAGGGTCGGGAATCTCTTCGTAAATTTTTTGTTTAATTTCTGCTGGTTTGTTATGTTCGCCACATTGTGAGCAAACATTATCAAAGCTACTGATAAAATCTGTAGGCTCTTTCTTTTCCCTTGTTGCGCCTTTGTATCCAGTTTTTTTACCTACTGCTAAACCTGTCAAAGAGACAAAATTACAACGATTTTTCCTCACTTCCTTACTTGGTGGTGTATGAGGATTCTCATACCTACGAAGCTTTTTCTTGAGTTTTTCATTTTCAATAATCAAGTCGACAACATCTTCTACTAACTCATCTTTCTCTTTTTTCTTGTAGTCATCGAGTAAGCTTACTCGATAAGTACAGATCTTACTTTCTTCCCTTCCCATTTTTTTGGAACATAAATTCTTGAGCTGTTACCTCCTTTAACAGCTATTTTCTCAACAACTTCAAATCCTTCCATTTCAAGTTTAATAGGTTTTCTCATTGTAGTTACAATGTAACTACTTAAACTATAAAAAGATTTCGCTATTTTAGAATATAAATCAAAAAAAGAACTCAAAAATCAGCTATGCACATACGTAAAAACGAAACCTTTATAAACAAAAAGAAATAAACAAAGTATAGCCAACTGATTCTGGTAAAGATCATGAAAGGGGTTGATAATATAATGAATAAAGAAGTAATGAAAACTGGTACAACTACAGTAGGTATAATCTGTAAAGACGGAGTTATACTTGGTGCAGATAGAAGGGCATCTGCAGGATACATGGTAGCAGATAAAAGAGCCCAAAAAGTCATACCTGTAAACGATGATATGGCTTTAACAATAGCAGGATTAGTATCTGATGCTCAATTGCTTACTAAGATAATAAAAGCACAACTAAAACTGATACAAATAAGAAAAGGTAAAAAATCAACAGTAAAACAGGCAGTAAACATACTGGCAGGCATAGTATACGGAAACGTAAGGAGAATGTCAATGATACAAAGCATAGTAGGCTTTCTATTTGCAGGAAGAGACAACAAAGGATACCACCTTTATAATATAGGAATAGACGGAAGCCTTGCAAAGATGAACGATTATGTCTGTGACGGTTCTGGAATGATGTTTGCAACAGGTGTGTTAGAAGCTAACTACAAGGAAAACATGAGTATTGACGAAGGAGTAAAACTAGTAGTCCAGGCATTAAATACCGCGATGCAGAGAGATATCGCAACAGGAAATGGTATTGATATCTTGACGATAACCAAAGACGGAGTCAAATTTGTATTAAGGAAAGAGATAGACACTAAAATACACATCTAGATATAAGCTTTCTTTAAAGCAACAAACTGAATTATAAAATGGCAAATATATTAGATGAAGTATTAAAGCTATTGCCTGACCCTAAAAAAATATCAGATATATTATACGAAGGGGCAAATATAGTTTTGTACACAAAGGATAAGGATTTCTTCCTAAACAATAACGGAACGATAATCAAAGTAGTCCAGGCACTAAAGAAAAGAGTAGAGTTAAGGCCTGATCCAGCAATAACAACAAATGCTGAAACTGCAGAAGGAATGATAAAAAAAATCCTACCGAAAGAAGCAGGAGTATCAAACATAATCTTTGACCCTCAAAGGGCAAGAGTTATTATTGAGGTTGAAAAACCAGGATTAGCTATAGGTAAACAAGGAGAATTACTCAAAGAAATAAAAACAAAAACATTCTGGGTGCCGCTGATAAAAAGAACACCATCAATAAGATCAAAGCTAATCGAAAACATAAGATATGTTCTTTACGAAAATAATGATTTCAGAAGAAAATTCCTAAACAAAGTAGGAAAAAGGGTTTATGGGGGATGGACCAAGGAAAGAAGGAACGAATGGATAAGGATAACTTTTCTAGGTGGAGCAAGAGAGGTAGGAAGAAGCTGCTTACTCTTACAAACACCAGAATCAAGAGTCCTGATGGATTGCGGCGTAAATGTGGCAGCAACTTCAGAGAATAGGGCATACCCTATGTTTGATGCGCCAGAATTTAACTTGAAAGAAATAGATGCTGTGATATTGAGTCATGCTCACTTAGACCATTGCGGTTTAATCCCGGCATTATACAAAATGGGCTATGACGGACCATTATACTGTACAGCACCTACAAGAGATACAGCATCACTATTAGCATTGGACTACATAGGTATTGCACAAAAAGAAGCATTGAAACCACTGTATACATCAACAGATGTAAAAAACATGGTAAAACACACAATATGCTTAGATTATGAAGAAGTTACAGACATCACACCTGATGTAAGGCTAACACTATATAATTCAGGACACACACTAGGAAGTTCAATGGCACACTTACATGTAGGAAATGGCCTGCATAATATTCTTTATACAGGAGATATGAATTACGAAACATCAAATCTTCTAGCAGCAGCTGCAACAAAATTCCCTAGACTAGAGACAGTTATAATAGAAGCAACATATGGTAGTAAAGATGATACAGTTTTATCAAGAAAAGAATGTGAACAACAGCTAATCGAAATAATCAAAACAACAATCAAAAATAAAGGAAAAGTTCTAATGCCAGTATTAGGAGTAGGAAGATCACAAGAGATCATGCTAATAATGGAAAGGATAATAAGGGAAGGTCTCGTCGATAAAGTCCCAGTTTAC
>JAHIPG010000220.1 GCA_018894775.1 Nanobdellota archaeon | reverse complement strand
AAGCTTAGAACTAAAAATAAAACCGAGATTACCAGTATTGAAATAGGGGAGCTGGTGATAAAAAAACTGAAGAGACTTGATAAGGTTGCGTACATTCGCTTTGCTTCTGTATACCGGGATTTTCAGGATCTCAGTTCATTTGAGCAAGAATTAAAATCACTAAAAAAGTAGAGAGGTGTAAAAAGAGATGGAAGAAAAAGGGGTAAAGAAGAATATAATTTCTCGTATCAGGAAAAGGGATGGAAATATAGTCTTGTTTGATAGGGATAGGATAACTAATGCAATATTCAATGCAGCAAAATCTGTCGGAGGATCAGATAAAGGGTCTGCAAAACACCTGTCAGATATAGTCGTATATATTATTGAAGCAAGATTTGGAGCAGATATAATTCCTACAGTAGAACAGATCCAAGATATAGTTGAGAAAGTCTTGATTGAAGAAGGTCATGCTAAGACCGCAAAATCATATATATTATATCGTGACCAGCATAAAAGAATCCGTGAAATAAAGTCAAGTCTTCTAGATATAAGCAATACTATGAATGGATATTTGGATAGGGCTGACTGGAGAGTTAATGAGAATAGCAATGTAGGATTCTCTATTGGAGGATTAATACTTTATACTTCAGGAAAGATAACATCTAATTATTGGCTGAATAATATCTATCCTCCGACTATTGCTGAGGCCCATAAGGGGGGGGATTTTCACGTTCATGATCTTTCAATGTTTACTGCTTACTGTGCAGGGTGGTCTTTAAAGCAATTGTTGATAGATGGTTTTGGAGGGATTCCAGGATACTTGCAGACAAAGCCTCCTAAGCATCTGGATACAGTTATAGGTCAGGCAGTGAACTTTTTAGGGACATTGCAGAATGAGTGGGCTGGTGCTCAGGCTTTCAGTTTTTCTCCAGAGACTCCGATAATAATAAGGAGAAATGGTCATGTAGAGACTTTAACTCTTGAGAAATTATACAGAGAATATAAACATCATGAAAAAAGATTCGCTAAATTTAATGCAATTTTCTTAGAGAATCCTCATAGGAGATATTATCTTGAAGATGTTGATAGAGCTAAGTATTATCGGTCAAATAAATTACCATTGGAACCTCTTTTATTTCAAATTGATAACATAGAAGTACTTTCAAAAAGAGGATTTGTCCCTTTAAACGCGATTACAAAACATAAAAGTGGAGGAAAGGATGATATTTTATTGCAAATAGAAACAGAAGATGGTCGTATTTTGAGTGTATCAAGTGCACACCCTATGATACTAAAGAATAAGAAAAAAAACACAAGGGCAGATAAACTAAAAGAGGGGGATGAATTAATTTTAGGCAATATACCCCAGCTTTTTGATTTTACTCAGAATAAAATTAAACTTGACAAAGATTTTTCTTGGCTTATAGGTATCTTAATTGCTGAAGGTTGTTGGGGTCATCAAACTAGGGAGTATACTATAGTTTCTCAGAAAAAAAATAAGCCTATAAGAAAAAAAATAGAAAAAGTACTGAAGAAATTATGTATACCTTATAGAGAAAACGGTAAATTTAATATAATCTTTGGAACAACAAGTATAGGAAGGTTCATTAGAAATCATTTGAAATTACAAGATAAATGCTTTAGGAAAAATTTCCCTGAATTTATTTTTCAATTAGATTATGAAAGCTTAGGAGCGCTAGTAAGTGGTTATATAGATGGTGATGGAGAAAATGAAAAAAATAAACAGGTAAGAATCCATACAACTTCCTTGACTTTAGTAACACAATTAAAAAATATCTTAGACTGTTTGAACATAAATTCGACAATAAGGCTATCAAAGCCTGCTAATAACTCTAAATATGATTGTTATTGTATGAGATTTAAAATAGATGGAAATAAAATATTTTTATTCGATGAATCTTTAAAATTAAAAAAATTAAGAAGTAAGAGAAAAGAAAGCCCAAAATTTTCTACAAAGATAGTTAAAATTAAAAAAGCAATCTATCAACCAGAATATCTTTATGATATCACTACTCAAACAAATGAATTTTTAGTCTGCAATTTAGTAGTCCATAATAGTTCTTGGGATACTTATCTCGCTCCTTTCATAAAGAAAGATAATATGAGCTATAAGCAGGTTAAGCAGCAGATGCAGAGATTTTTATTTAATATGGCGACACCTAGTCGTTGGGGTACGCAGACACCCTTCATAAATCTTACATTTGACTGGACTGTTCCGGAAGATATGAGAGATCAACCTGCAATTATTGGGGGAAAAACATTAACAGAGACTTACAAGAATTTCCAGCCTGAGATGGATATGATTAACAGAGCATTTATGGAATGTATGATTGAGGGTGATGCATCCGGAAGGATATTCACATTTCCTATCCCAACTTATAATATAACAAAGGACTTTGACTGGAAATCTGAGAACGCTCAACTTCTCTTTGAAATGACTTCTAAGTATGGTTTGCCTTATTTTCAGAACTTTATCAATAGCAGTCTGAAACCAGGTGATGTTAGGAGTATGTGTTGCAGATTACAAATGGACTTAAATCAGTTGAGGATGAAGACTGGAGGTCTTTTCGGTTCTGGAGAGAGTACAGGTTCTGTAGGTGTTGTGACAGTGAACATGCCTCGGCTTGGCTATCTTTCTAAAGATAAGGATGATTTTTATAGCAGGCTTGATAAGTTGTTAGAGTTAGCCAAAGAATCTTTAGAAATAAAGAGGAAAGTTGTTACGATCCAATTGAAGAATGGCTTATTGCCTTACACAAAAAGATATCTTGGACATCTTAACAATCACTTTGCTACAATAGGTCTTTTGGGTATGAATGAAGCATGTTTGAATTTTTTGAATACTGACATAGTCAGCAAAGAAGGAAGAGGTTTTACCCTAGAAGTATTAGATTTTATGAGGGAAAAGATTCAAAGTTTTCAGGGGGAAACAGGTAACATCTACAACTTGGAAGCTACACCAGCAGAAGGAACTTCATACCGGCTTGCACAGATTGATAAGAAGAGATATCCTAATATAATTACGGCAGGAAGAGATGAGCCTTTCTATACTAATTCCTCACAGCTTCCAGTAGGCCATACCGATGATATATTTGAGGCTTTAGATCACCAGGATGAGATTCAATGTAAATATACTGGTGGTACTGTCTTTCATGGTTTTATCGGAGAGAAGATGAGGGACTGGGAAAGCTGTATGAAGTTGGTTAAGAGGATAGCTTACAATTACAAGATGCCTTATTTTACAGTGACACCCACGTTTAGTATCTGTCCTGAACATGGATATATAGCAGGAGAGCATCATACTTGCACTTGTGAAAAATGAAAGGAGGTGATTAGATTGGTTGAATGTGGTAAGAAAACTGAGGTGTATAGCAGGGTCTGCGGATACCATAGACCTATAGCTAATTGGAACAAAGGTAAAAAAGAAGAGTTTGTCCACAGAAGAGTATTTGATATAGAAAAAAGTGAAAAGAGCGAATTTGGGAACAAATTGGTGATAGACTAAAATGAAAATAAGGGGATTTCAGAAAACAAGTCTTATTGACTATCCTGGGAACATCTCTTCTATTATTTTTATTTCTGGTTGTAATTTCAAATGTCCTTTCTGTTATAATCCTGAGATTGTTAATGATGAAGGGGAGGAAATTTCTCAGGCATTTATTTTTGAATTTCTTGATAAAAGGAAGAAAGTTCTCGACGGTGTTTGCATAACTGGCGGAGAGCCGACTATGCACAAAGAGTTACCTGTCTTGATTAAGAAAATAAAGGGTAAAGGCTTCAAGGTTAAGTTAGACACTAATGGAACAAATCCTGAGATGCTTAAAGAATTAGTTGATAAAAAGTTAGTAGATTATATTGCTATGGATATTAAATCTGATTTTGAAAATTATGATGAGGTATCTGGTATGAAAGTGGATATTGGGAAAATAAAAAAATCAATTAAAATAATAAAAGAAAGTAATGTTGACTATGAGTTTAGAACTACATTAGTTAAAGAGTTTCACGATAAAGAATCGATAATAAAAATCTGTAAGGAGATCCAAGGTTCAAGATATTTCTTACAGAATTTCTTCAATGCACCAAAATTATTATCCGAAAAAAATTTTACACCTTTTAATAAAAAAGAATTGGAAGAAATAAAAAAAGCTTGTTCTAAGTATGTTCATACAGTTATTAGGGAATCTTAAAATTTTAGAGTGTATAAATAAGGTAGTTTCCTTCTTTTATAATCCCTTTTCTGCACATGTCATTCAATAAGATATCTGTCATATACATGCCACTACCATCTTTCTTGAAATTTATTAGGCCTTTTTCTTCGTAACCACTTACATTACCGTCAACCTTGTATAGCTTGTACGCCTCAGAGCCTAATTCTTCGTCTGCTTCGAAACTGAAGACTTGACCATATATTTTGTTTACAAGAACTTCAAGATCGTAGTATTCTACCTTGATTACTTCAACTTTTTCAGATTTTAGTTCTGCCATTTTCAGAATTAAGAACAAAAAAGAACTTTATAATTCTTTCTAATAACTAAACTTTTGCGTTTTTGACTAGTATGTATTGGTTTAGTATTTTTCTTCCGGTGTTATGATTTTTGAAGGTTTTCTTTAGCCAGTATGTGGTTTTTTGTGTGCAGAGTTTTGTGAATCTGCACATTTCTCCTATGGTTT
>JAHIPG010000219.1 GCA_018894775.1 Nanobdellota archaeon | reverse complement strand
TGTTTTGTCATAATTTAATATTATGAAAGCCAAAAATATTCTTGCTTGAGGGCTAGCACTTGTAGGATTACTAGGGTTTTTTGGAATCAACAGCTATGCACCTAATTTAAAGGATCCAGCAAAAGCCAAGCATTCTGAATCATACTCAAAAAGAGTAGAAAAAAATGAATATTTTGATAATGGACAGATTTCTTCTCAAAAAGTATACCTTGATAAGAAGATAGCCCTAGAACGTTACTGGAGTATTGAAGGAGTCCAGACTGTTGAAGATCACTACAAATATTCAAAAGATTCAGATATATACGAAGAGATTGGATACTCTACTAATCCCCGTTGTGAATATATTAAATATAAAAAGCAATATAAAGGATCTCCTGAAGGAGACAATATTATTTTACGCAGGTGGTTTTATCATAAAGAATCTCATAAATTATTTCTTAGTGAGCATTATCGTGAAGGAACAGAAATTATAGAAAAAGTAGATGTTTTTGACAAAAATGAAAATCTTGAAAAAGTATATATTTATCATCATGTCCCAGGCAAGGAGAAAAAAGGGGTACTCGAAGCATTTGAATGTTACAACGCTGAAGGTGATAAGATAGGAGTTTATACTAGAGATAATACTATGGATCTTGAGAAAATCATTACAAGCAGAGACGCAAAGCCTGAACAGATTGAAGAATGGTTACGTATTTATAGAGATGATACAAGAATACCTGTAGTAATCATAGACTCCGGTTTTGATACAACCCATGAGACAATAACCCATAAGATATGGAGAAACCCAAAAGAAAAACTGAATGGGATTGATGATGATGGAAATGGCTGGATAGATGATATTATGGGATGGCATAGAAATGTTAGTAAATACCTTGGTATTGACATAGACTCCCCTAACATTCATGAAACAATCATCTTGCGTCCTCAGCAACCTCCTATATCACACGGGACTCATGTAGCTTCAATAGCCCTTAAAAATCTTGATAAGTTTGCCCTTGTAGGGTTTGCAGGTGACATGTCACACCCAGATTACTTGAAAAGAATAGGCCTTTTTCTTAAGGACCATAATATTCCTTTTGCCAATATGAGTTTTAGTTACGGAAATAAAAGAAGCCCTTTTGCTCCGGAATCTGAAAGCTTTTACGAACTTGGAACTTTAATTAAAGAAAACCCTCAGACACTTATTGTTATAGCAGCTGGAAATCAGGGGATGGACCTGGATTTAAGCGAGTTTAAAACTTATCCTCCTTCATTTGATTATAAAAACCTGCTTGTTGTTGGGGCATTAGACACAGATGATATCATAGAAAGTGAACTTCCAAATTATAAACCAGTAGAATTTTCCGATAGAGGCAGTGAAACAGTAGATGTCTTTGCCCCTGGAGTAAAGGTTCCAGGTGCTTTGGTAGGAGCTGGGATATTACCTATGAGCGGAACCTCAATGGCTTCACCTTACGCGCTTAATGTGGTGCTTTCAGTCTATGAGGAGAATCCCAACCTAACAGCATTGGAAATAAAAGAGATAGTGATCAAAACAGCATACGTTCCGGATAAACCTCTGCCTTGTGTAAGTGGAGGGATTATATATCCTAAAAGAATGTTAAGCGTCGCACGTTTGTTGGCCAAAAATCCTTCATTAACTATAGATGAAGCAGTATCACAGATTTTCAAGTTAGAACAATAAAAGTGATGCATGTATGGTTGGCGCAGACTTTTAAAATTTCTAAAGGTTTAAGAAGGAGGATTGGTCAAAATAAAATTCAACCCCAAATCCCTAATTTTTCCCCTTTATCATAATTGGCAGGGGTTATCTCTATTAAGGAAAATTTTTTATCCGGATTGTTGGCAGGGGTAATAAGTTTTTGGTTGTAAGAATTATCATCTGTGGGTATACTATTTTTCATATACTCTTTTTCAAACCACCATTGGGTCCAGAGGGCTTCACCCTCTAAAAAGTTCATAAAATCTGTATTAGGGTCTTCTCCTCTGTACTTAACCTGGAAGTAATGTACAAATTCATGGGCTAAGGTGTCAAGCTTTGAGTCTGTTGTTAAAAAAATAATATTTTCTTTGTCAAAATAATAACTGCACATTGTTGGACGATTACCAGCTGTAGGGTTTAAGAGATTATTGAACTCTTCTAAGGTTAGCTCATCAGATTTTATAATCTTAGGTTTTGGTATGTTTTCATCTAGTTTTAAATTCAGTTTCCCTGCTACTATTTCCATAATTTCATCAGAATACTGCCTGAAGTTTTTGGTGTCTTTTATCTGCTGGTTAGGAAAACTTTTTTCTATTTTCTGCTCTAAAGTTACCGGTTGTTTGGCATTAACAAAAGTCATAGGATATGCTAACAGAAACCCTGCAAGTACTGCTCCCAATATAGTTTTTTTAATCATTTTTCAGATTTTTTAGTGCTTAGTATGCTTCCCATACCTCTATTAGTGGTTTAGATTATATATAAATCTTTCGTTTTTTACTACTCATAAGTAATGACAATAAATCTTCAAAAAATATATTGAAATTAAACCGATAGTTAGAAAGGTTTAAATATTAAGGCTAAAATGCAATGAATTATGGCAACTGATTATAAGGGTAGGATACTTGAAGGTATAATTAATGGTGAAATCTTGTTTGATGGTCATTCTAATTATGGTACTTTCTTTCCTGCAGGTGATGGTTTAGTTGCTAAGATTTTTTCTGATTATATGTATGATGTGGCTCTTCAAGAGTTTGAGTATCTTAAAAGATTCAAAGCGTTGGATGATTCTCGGATTAGGGTTCCTGAAGCATATGGTTATATAAGCTTAGGTAGGATTGAGGATCTTAAAAAATTGGGATTAAGTATGGGTTATTGTGATAATCTTAGTGATGTTTATGTTGTTGTTATGGAATTATTAGAGGGTAAGCATTGGGGCAAAATAGATAATGATGAACGTAGACCTTATGCGAAATCCTTGATTGGTTTGATGGATGCCTTGATAGAATACAAGATTGATATTTGGGATCTTAAGGGAAATGAACTGATTTGTATTAAAGATACTGAACAGATTGGTCTGGTGGATACTCATCTTGCTGTTTGGGGTTCTCTGTCTAGTTCTACTGAATGGGATTATAATGAGTTCCGTCAACAGGCTGAAAAGGCATTATCTTGACTTTTCTTATAATTTAGGTTTTTTCTTTCTTCGTTTCTGTTGTTTTGTTGGGTATTTATCAAATTTTTGCTTTCTTATTGTCTTTAAGTCATCCACTATCTCCTTGCCTGTAGGTGTTACATAGAATATGTATTTATCATCATCCTCTAATATGTCTACCCATCCTAACTTAAATAGCAATATCTCTAGATCTCTTGTTCCAATATTCTTTTTTGGTTTAAAAATATCTTTAAGCTGGTCCCAGTATTCTTCAGTAAGCCTTGCTATATAATCTAATTCTTGTTTTTTTGTCTCAAC
>JAHIPG010000019.1 GCA_018894775.1 Nanobdellota archaeon | reverse complement strand
ATGCTGTACCTTTTGTTAGGGCTGCTCATGCATTCACATCAAAATTGCTTGAGTATAAGCTTACATCATTTGATGAATTTGACAAAGCGTTATCTGGCAGGGGTGATTGTTCATACTTCTCTAATTTTACATACAGTAATTTCCTTTATCTTGTTGAGAAGTTTAACAGGGATGATCTTAAGGATAAGGTTAGGCTTGCTGCAGGCCATATTATTGATGATAAAGGAAAATTAGAAGGTGTCCATGCATGGCTTCAGGTATTGCATAATGGGAAATGGGTGAATTATGAGACAACTATTGATAATTTAAGGGATGATGATGAGCTTGATTTCAATCATCTAGACATAATGGTTTGGCCTTTTGCTCTTTCAAGCAGTACTGACGGGACTTATCATTTTTCTTATGTTAAGCATGAGAAGGGTAAACTGCAGACTTATACTAATATTTCAGCAAGTTTAGATTCAGATGTTACTTTTTGGGACTGGATTAAGCTCCATGCAAAGCTGGCTATGGAAAAGGATGATTAGCAGATCAGCGATATTAAGGATTTAGAGTTTTAGAATTTTTTCGTCATCCATTACATGGACATTTTTCTTTCTATGATAGCCCATATCTTCTGCTAACTGAGCAAAGGATTTCAGCATCTGTTGATCTCCATGTGCTGGTATCAGATGTTCTGGATTTGTTATTTTTATCAGATCTCTAAGGTCTTCTCTTCCTGCATGTCCTGATACATGGATGTCGCTGAAAATTCTTGTCTTTTTCTTCTGTAATTGTTCTTCTAGCTCTGCTCTATGTATTTTGTTTATCTCTGCTGGGATTATTTTGTTAGAGAATATGACATGGTCATCTTTCTGGAATTCGAATGGCATCTGGTTTGTTGCCATTCTTTGCATTATGCTTCCTGGTTCTCCCTGTCCGCCGGTGCATATGATTAGGTATTTTCCTCTTCCTTGTTTCTCTATCTCTTTCAGTTTTTTCTTTATGTGTCTTGAGTATCCGAGTATGTCTGCTCTTTGTGAGAAGTTTATCAGCTTGAGGTTTTCTGCTGATGTTATGTATTTGTGCATGCTTCGTCCCATTATGACTATCTGTCTGTTTAGCTGTTCACCGAAGTCAATGATGCTCTTCAGTCTTGCTATATGGCTTGCGAACGTTGATGCAACAATCAAATTACCTTCATTTTCAGTGTTAAGCATAACATCTTTTAACATCTCTCTTGCAACTTTTTCTGAAGGTGTCTTTCTATGCCTTCCTGCGTAGATGCTTTCAACTACCAATGCTTTTATTCCTTTTTCTCCTAATTCTTTCAGCCGTTTCAGGTTTGGCTTTTTTCCAACGATAGGATGGTTGTCAAATTTGAAATCATTAGCATAAAGTACTACACCTTCTTTTGTGTGTACTGCCATCATTGTGCATTGTAATGTTGAGTGTGTCATGTTGATGAATTCTATCTTAAGATTTTTAGCTAACTTGGCATCAGCATTAGGCTGTATTATCTTGAACTTATTATCCATCTTTATCTGTTCTTCAAGAATCATTGTTCGTAGAACTTCTAGTGTGTAAGGTGTTCCCATGATAGTAGCGTTTGGAAACCTGTTGCTCAGGTAGGGGACAGCTCCGATGTGATCCAGATGACAATGTCCTAAGCCTATGCATCTGACATTCTTCCTCCACGCATTGATGACGCTCATGTCTGGAATTGCACCTATATTTTTTAGTTCGTTTGTTGATATCTCTGATCTGTCTCCGCCTTCTTCCTCAAAGTCTATTAGGCTTGGAAGGTAGAATCCCATGTCTAGTACGACAGCGTCATTTCCTACTTTGACAGCTGTCATGTTCTTCCCGACTTCTCTGTATCCACCTACTGTTGCGATTTCCATGTTTACTATTAGAATTTTACCTGTTTATAAATTATTCTTCTGGTAGAATTATCAGATAGTCTCCATTGCTGACAGAGATTATGCTCGTTTTCAGCTTAATTCCTTCTTCTTTTGCTCTCTTTTCCACTCTTCCTGGTATGGCTGGCCTTTGTCCTATGTGTCCATCGCCTGCTATCACAAGTATTCTATTTCCGTCTTTTAGATAATTTACTATCGTTGCTGCCATTGTTTCGTTCCATATTGACTGCGCCTGATACATTTTTCTGTAGAAATCATCTCCGCCGGGTCCTGGATGGTTTTTGAAGATTTCTTTCAGATTTTCGTATTCTTCATCGTAAAGGTTTATCTTTCTTGGGATATATTTGTAGTCTTCTTCCACTAATGATTCTAGTCCATGTCTTGCTACCTTTTTTACAATTTCTCTTGGTGCGTTCAAAGCTACTATATCTAGATTTTTATCCTTTGCGTATTTGAATATTGGTTTGAAGAAATTGAAATCATAGCCCCAGGTGTTTTCCCAGTCTAGATCTTTTTTTAATTTATCTTCATCCATGTCTGTTGTGAGATATTCATCCAGTACATGTTGGTAGTTTTTCTGTATCATTTCCAGCCCGACTGAGAACTTTTTTCCTTTATTTAGTTCTTTGAAGACTTCTAGCTGTAAGTCATGGATGTATTTAGAACCATGTTCTTCTCCAAAGTATACTAAATCGTTTTTTCCAATCTCTTTTGAGTAATAATATATGTTATCCTGCCAGTCTTTTAGAAATGTTTTGGGCGTACAGCCTAGTAACATACCTAATGCTGCTATCGAGCAGACTGTCTTTTTAAGATTCATGATCAGAAACGGAGTTTATCCCCTAATTGGATATTGTTAGTAACGCCTTTTTTTAGTTCTACTACGTATTTTGCCGGTCTTCTTGGTATCACTATTGGCATGAAAGGTTTTACATTTCTCTTTATATCAATAACTTCTTTTTCTTTGTTAAGCCATAATACATCTATTGGGAAGAATACAAAGAACATATCTATTGTAGTTTCCATTGTGCTCTCTTCGCTGGCAACCAATATTATAGCCTGGCCTTTTCTTAATGGTTTTGCAAATCTTAGCCCTTTTGATCTTGAGAATATATCTGTGCAATATTTTACATTGTCTGCAAGTATTACATTGTTGTGTAATATTTCCATAGGGGATTTGTGACAATTAAGTTCTTTTAAAGGTTTCTATCTTAAACTTTTATCTATT
>JAHIPG010000218.1 GCA_018894775.1 Nanobdellota archaeon | reverse complement strand
TAAAAGGATACGTTCATGGAAAAGGAGTAAAACTATACTTAGATGTTCGAGAATCCCAAAATAAAGATTTCTCAGCAGAACTTAAAGGATTTGAAGATGATGCAAAGAAGAAGGGACAAGAATTAAGTTCAAAAGGTATGAGTCTAGAAGATGAAATAAGCATGATAAATGGTAATATGGCTCAGATTAAGAATAAGAAAAGCAAAGAATACAAAACTCTTGCTAAAGAGAAGGGACAGAAAGACAAAGCAATCATGGAAATAAATGACCAAATGATAGATATAAATGAAGAGTTTGAAAAAGCAAAAAGAGACCTTCAGACAAAATACACACAGAAGGTCATAGGATTTACAACAAACTACAAGAAAGAGAAGATAGCACCTGCAGTGATGGAACTAAGACAACAATATGGTGGAATTCTAGAAGATATAGAAGAGCTAGAAAAATCTCAAATCGTAGACGGGGACAGTCTTAAGAACCTTAAAGAAAAATCAAAGAAGAAGGGATTGACAGCAGAAGAAAAAGACAAGAAGGAAGAGCTAGAAGAAAAATTACCTTTAGTTAAAGAACAATTAAGAATCTCAAGAAAATTCAAAAAATACTTCGACAAATTGGAAGATGTCTTAGTAAAAGACGCTAGGGCATTAATGAAAGAAGAAGATATTAAGTTGGTCGTTCAATCAAGCCCTATGGGTGGAATGATGGGTGGCATGCCATTCACAGTTGACCAGGCAAAATACGAAGTAAAACTTCTAAACTATGTTGACGAAGAACAAAGGATAAAAGGAATACCAGTAATATTTGAAGTAGATCCTACAATGGAAAACCTTTTCGGAAAAGTCGAACCTGCAAAAGGAGCAAACCCTATGATGGCAATGGGAGGTCCAGCACCTGAACAGGACCATCATACAAGAATGGATGCAGGATCATTAGTTAAAGCTAATGGGGGTTATTTAATATTGAATCTGATGGAAAGCCTTGAAGAACAGGGAACATTCCCATTCGCAAAATTGACTAAGGACTTATACAGAGGAAAGACAAAAGTTGAAGATATGATAAAACAAATTTTCATGAGGTCGCCAACTAGTGAAGATATAGACCTAGACTTAAAAGTCATAATGGCAGGAATGGAACAGGTATATCAGGAACTGAAAGGAATAGCAAAAAATGCAGGATTTTTTGAAAAATTCGACAAAACATTCAATACAAAAGCTCAATTTAGCCCAGTTACATATAACACAGAAGAAAACAGGAAAAATTATTCAAAATTCATAGCAGCACAATGTGACAAAGAAGGACTAAAACATTTAGATTGCTCAGCATTAACAGAAGTGTTTGACATAGCTGCAAAAGAATCAGGAAGAAAAGATACACTAACTACAAAAACAGATAGGATTGTACATTTATTAAGAGAATCAAATAAAGAAGCTGATGGAAAATACATAACTAATAAAGACATAAAATCTGCAGTCAAAGCAAAAATTGAAAGACATAACCTAAGCCAGGAATTATACATAGATTACATAAGAAATGGAACAATAGTAATAAATACAGATGGAGAAAAAGTAGGACAGATAAATGGTTTAGCAGTGTATGGCATGCAAGACCTCAGTTTTGGAATACCTTCAAAAATAACAGTTACCTCTTCAAAAGGAAAAAAAGGTGTTGTAAGTATTGACAGGTCAGCAGGAACGACAGGATCTTCTTTCGATAAATCTATAGATTCAATAACTAATGCCTTAACCGACCTATTTGCACAAGATAAAGAATTAGCACTTAATGCAGCAATTTCCTTTGAACAGAATTATGGTGGGCTTGATGGTGATAGCGCAACATTGGCAATGTACTTAGGCTTGATGTCAAAATTAAGTGGTTTTGGGATTGATCAAGGTATTGCAGTAACAGGTTCTATGGATCAGCAAAGAGAATCTGTCCAAGCAATTGGTGGAGTTACTGAAAAAGTAGAAGGATTCTATAAAATCTGTAAAGGAAGAGGTCTTACAGGAGAACAAGGAGCGATAATACCTGAGATTAATATACCTGGATTGATACTCAGCGAAGAAATAATTGAAGATATTGAAAAAGGAAAATTCCATCTTTATCCTGTTGAACCC
>JAHIPG010000217.1 GCA_018894775.1 Nanobdellota archaeon | reverse complement strand
TATCACTTCATTTATGAGAAATTAACATATAAAAGGCATTCTAATTAGGTAAGATTTTCTCAATTTTGAACATTGTTCCAAGTGGTAGCAGTATTGTTTTTGATTACTCTGATCAAAATATATTCACTGAAAATGCTAGCGAGAAAGTAGAAAAACAAATAGTTATGGCAAGTACCGTAAATGAAGCAATGTGTAAAAGTTACAGCTAAATAGAAATGGAACAAATACTTGCTGAATATGGGTTTCTAATCTATGAACATTTTGAGTCTCAAGAGATTATAGAACAATATTTTAAGGAATATAATCTTGCTAATCCGAAATATTCCATTATAGCTTTCGAAAATGTGAATTATTGTTTAGGGACTAAAAAGTAGCTTAGATAATAATAGTAATTTCAAAAAGTGATAATTATTTTTCCATGTTTAATCCTGTCTAAGCTAATTTGTGTCTTATCCCATAAAAGTACGCTTTCAGACACCAACCCGGGGAGCCAGACCATTCCAAGCCCTTTGGCCTTTTGCTGAAGGTCTTTTTCTTTTTATGAATTATTTTTCAGAAAAAGAAGGATTTTTGAGTTAGTTCGTCGAAATAGAAGTAAGTGAAAATATTAATTAGGATGTTTTTAATGAACTTTTTCCAAGTGAATTCGAACATTGTAATAAGAAGGTCTAAATTATTCTTTCTTTTTATTTTCCTTTTAATCTTTTTCCTCCCGCTTTACACTAATTCTTCTCCTCAAGAAAAATCCTTCGAAGAAATCATCCTCTCCGAAGGAACCCTGACTGATGAACAATCCTTCGGCGCATACACCTATCGCTGTTACACCGGTCCTCCATTTAGAGAGAATGTCTTTCAGGTCCACAAAGGAGAGGAATTAGTCTACCAATCAAAAGTAGGATATGCTTACTGGCTCAGTAAAGAGGATGAACTATTCCATCCGGGAGATGATATCACCGGAGATGGCATTCCTAACCTGGTCGTCATGGAAAGTAGTGGCGGTAATTCTTTATTCAATCAATCCTGCTATGTCTTTTCTTTGGGTGAGCAATTCCGCCTGATCCAATGTTTACCCGAGGGAAAGTTTGTCGATATTAACCAGGATGGCAAGCTGGATTGTATTGCCTATCAGCCCGGTTTTACCTTCTGGCATGCCTGCCACGCTGGTTCTCCCGCCCCCCAGATCGTCTATGAGTACTGTGGTCCTGATTATCTTTTGGCTCCAGCTCTCATGTATCAGCCTTTACCAAAAGAAGAAGAAATGAATCAAATAATTGAAGAGGTGAAAAACTACTGTGACAGAGCCAAGAAAGAGGAATGGAATGATAATTATTGTTGGAATTACAAAGATATCTACCTTGATTCTTCGTTATGGCGCTATATGCTAGACCTGATGTACTCTGGTCATCCGGATGAGGCCTATGATTTTTTAGATAGAGTCTGGCCGGAAGGGGAAAAAGGTAAATCTAATTTTATCTATGATTTTGAGAAGGAATTAAACAGATATACCGTCTGGCCTGCCTTGGCACCCATATTTGCCCGAATAGCTCAAATTAAAAAAGAAGACCCGTCTGCTTTCTTGGAAGAAGAACTAACCCAAGGAGTTATCTATATCTGGGCTTATCCGGAAAATACCCAGGTCTATGTAAATAATCAATACCTTGGAGAAGCTCCTCTATCTACAGACCTTCTTGCCCCTGGTGACTACCACATCCGCCTGTCACAGTCGGATTATTATGATACGGATATAACTGCCGAAGTAGTTCCCCTGCATATCCAGAAGGTAGAAGGTAGATTAAAACAAAAAGTGGGAAACAGTACCCTCTTTATTTCCTCTAACCCCGAGAAGGCCGAAACCTTTCTCGATGATACCTATATTGGCTTAACGCCCTTAACCATAAACAGGATTTTCCCGGGAGAATATATCCTGGCCTTCATGAAGCCCGGGTATCATTTATATAAGAAGACCTTTACAGTTTATGCCGGAGAGGACCATGAGATTATAGCTGAAATGGAAGAAGATAAAACCGTTCCAATAGATGAAGTGATTTCAATTCCCCTGATTGATTTGATTTTTATTTTACTGATGTAAATTTTATAATACTAGTTTTTAAGGAGGATTAAAATGAAACATAAAAGCATAATATTTGTTTATCTTTTACTTTTATTAATAAACTTAATGTGCTTATTCACTTTTGCCCAAGATGTCGGCTATATCCAGATTAAATGTGAACCCGGAGCTATGGTACTTCTGGATGATAATTTTGTAGGTAATACCTCTTCGGAATTAAAAGGTTTGATACTGCAGGACGTTCCAGCTGGTCCTCACCAAATAAAAATAGTAAAAGAAGGATTTGAACCACAGTCGGTAAAGATTGATTTAAAGATAAATGAAATATATGTTTATGAGGTTAAAGAATTTAGTCCTCAATTGGATGTTAAAGAGCAGAGAGAGGCTGATACCGATACAATAAAACAAAGAATAGGGTCTCTTTTAATTGAAACGATTCCGATTGATTGTATCATTGAAATTCCTAAATTAAATATCAATAAAGAGCATTATGGTGATAAAACTAAAAAGACCTGGATTTATTCTAATATTCCTATAGGAAGCTATAGTGTAAATTTCATTGCCTTGGGTAAAAAGATAGAATATGAATTGAAGATTGAGGAAGGAATCCAGAAGCATTTATTGGTAAATATATTAAGCAATAAAGTAGAAGAGATAGTACCTCCACCATTGACTATTGGTAGGACCGGGCCTGCAGGAGGATACATTTTCTACGACAAAGGTAATTATTCCGATGGCTGGCAGTATTTAGAAGCCGCTCCTGCATCTACTGAATGGAAAGGACAAAGAATGGGGAAGCTATGACACTTTAATTGGAGGAACAGAAACGGGTATTGGAACAGGGCAGCGCAATACAACTATTATCGTGACCTGGCTGAACAGTCATTCTGAAACAGATCGTGCGGCACAGCTTTGCGATGCTCTGAATTACGGTGGTTATACCGACTGGTTTTTGCCCTCGAAAGATGAATTGAATCTGATGTTCAAAAACCTGAAAGTCAATGGTATTGGTGGTTTTGCGGACGATGATTATTGGAGCTCGTCTGTAGAAGATGCAGGCGATGCGTGGAACCAATACTTTCTCGATGGCACCCAGTATGGCAACGATATGGATCTCAAGAGATGGGTGCGTGCTGTTCGGGCTTTTTAACTATTTATCTATTTAACCATTAAAAAAAATGAGGTTTATAAATAAAAAAACATTCGGCAATCTGCATCATCCAGCAGGCAATCTAATGAACGATAGGTCAAAAGGGTGTTGCTGAACAGTCGCTATGGGTATACAATAATGATACAAACTTGAACCGTATT
>JAHIPG010000216.1 GCA_018894775.1 Nanobdellota archaeon | reverse complement strand
AGGATTGAACCTACGATTAAAGAGGTTATTAATCACTTAAAAAGATACAGAGATGGAAACCCGCAGCCTAAAGAAAGTAAGATTGAGAAAATGGGAGCCATGTATGCTTTTTTTCAGGATAAGCTGAGTAGTTTAATCCCAGAGAACAAAATTAATGAGATACAAGAAATAAGAGAGGTTTTTACTGAACATGAACTTTTGTATTTGCCGCGTGAAGATAAAGTCTGGTGGAAGCCTATTCATGTCTTTTGGAAGGATTTTTCAGAAAGTTACGAAACCTTAAGAGGGTATATTGAGCATAAAGGAACGCCGGTATATGACGTTGCTATAAAAGATTTTCTTTTGTCATTAGGGGTTGTTGCGGAACCATCGTTTAAGGAATGCCTTATGATGCTTGAAGATTTGAAAGAAAAGGGAAATTTCGATTACTATAGAAGACTTGCACCAAGGATTTATACCTACATCAATAGTCTTGTGAAACGTGGCATTAAAGAGGAAACAGATTGGAATAAACCAGTGTTCTTATCTGAAAAAAGTCAATTTTTAAGTCCATCGGAACTTTATTTTAGCGATAATAATGAATACAAAAAATATTTCGGAACGAAAGTTGAAATCTTATGGCTGCCATTTTCATGGGTCAATATTAGAAATATGCTTCTGATTGCAGGGTTCAGAAGTCTAACTAGAAATGTTTCTGTAACCAAAAAAATCGAAGATTTAAAAGAGATAGATGGTGAAACCACAAATCAGATTGTTCAAAGATTACTGTATGTTGAAGGTTATCTCAAGAAAAACAATGCCGAATTACACAGAGAACTGCAAAAAGAAAATGTATTTAAAAAAATCAGAAGGTTGCAGGCGTATGAAACAACAAAAATTACACTTGCCTATGGGTTGACTGTAGATAATCATGAATCCACAGTTGTTAATGATATTGAAAAAAGGGCCTACTTTAGCAATGATGAAGACAGGATTTACACATTGAATCAGATTTATTTGTTTTCGACACCTGTTGCTAAGGAACTCTCAAAGTTATTTTTCCCTGAAGAAGAATACGTTTTGCTGATTTTAGATTCGCTTTTTAATGTTAGGGATGAGGATGAATTGAATGAAAAACTCGAACATTTCAATATCCGGGTTGAAGATACGCTCACAGAGGAAGAGATTCAAGAAGAAGTAAAGCTAAGACCTTATATTAAAGAAGAACCAACCAAAGAGCAGGAAACAGTAAAGGAAGAGGAAAAGCCAGAAGTTTCGGAAGAAATCAGCGAAAGGCCACAGTTGCCTATATCTGAAACCGAGATTAAGGATTTCGGTTTGATAAATCCTGACGAATTTATTTTTGATAAAATCGAAGAGTACGAACCTTATACAAAATCAGAAGGTATACAGAATGCGATTGTAAGGACAGTGGAATTAAAAAAGGGTACTCTTGGTGCTCACAGAGTCGAAAGGGAAACAAGAAAAAGAGCTGGCAGAGAAGATGCAGAGACGACTGCACTAGAGATTGTTATGAGGTTTGAAGAACTTGAAGACAGAGAAGCTGAGGATAGACATAAACAGAAGAGGATAGGATATGATATACATTCAAAGACCAAAGATGGAAATGAGATGTTTATAGAGGCAAAGCATTTCAGGGGAGAAGCTGGTACCTTTGAACTTAAACCACACCAGTGGAAAAAAGCTGAGCAAGAAGGAGATAAATATTTTGTTTACATAATAAGTGGACTTAAAGAAGGAAACAAGCCAAAATTGGAAATAATTCAAGATCCGGTTAACTATCTAATGCCAGATCCTCCCGCTGAAAAAAAGTTTAGTGATTGGAAAAATGGAGTTGCAAAAGCGATAGACCTTCAAAAGGTATAATTAAATTTATGCTTTTGCGGTTTCTTAGGATGTGGTATAATTATTACAGCTATAAAGCAAGAAGCAGAAAGGAAAGTTAACCAGGTGAATTCCGAAAGGATTAAGAGAAAATGTCTGGCATGTGGTAAAATAACAGATGCACCCAATTACACGCTTGTTTGCCTTGAATGTAAGTTGAAATGGAACGAAGAGAAATTTCGTAAGCTTAATGATCTCTCAAAAAATAAAGAGAACGATTAGGGGGGGAGTTTGCAAGAAGAACACTTAACATAGGGGCATAATTTAAACTAAAGGAAAAGAGGAGGTGTAAAATGCGAATAAAATTATTTATAAGAGATATAAATTCTGAATTTCCAAAGAAAGTTTTGCGTGAAAAGCTTTGCAGAGAAAATGATGAGTCTAAAATTTTTACTAGTCAGGGGCCATCGTATTGGTCTGGAGAGTGGGTAGGGCAAAATTATTATCCTCCTAGACGCATTAACGATATTCAATCAAGAATTAGCGAATGGCTATATAGAGATGAATATAATAATCAGTATATATTTTTTGATCCCAGCACGAATGCTGTGTATGAAGGCGACCATGATTTTTTGGAAATAGTACAGCTAGTCAAAAAAGGATTAGATGTTGACAAAGCTTTTTCTTTATTAGGTTTTTCTTCACATGAGGCAAGAGAAGCTTTAAAGCACATTTAGTTAATATGGATTTAAAATCCCCTTTAGTAGTTAGTCTCGAAATTACTTCCAGTTGTAATTTAAACTGCTTATACTGCTATGCTGATCCTATATGTGGTGGGCATATGCATAAGCTTGTATTTTTTGATTTGATAGATAGCTTGTTAAAACAGGGTGTGTTTAAAATTCATCTTTCTGGGGGCGAACCTTTTTTACATCCAGATATTTTTGAAATTCTAAAGTTCTCGGATGATCGACAAATAGATCCTGCGTTATCAACAAATGGAGTTGTTTTGAATAAACAAATGATAGAAAAATATTCACAAGTATTTACTAATGCTGCGCTTCGGCGAATCCAAATAAGCTTAGATTCCCATATTGAAAAAATTCATAATCTTACCAGAGGATTTTTTAAAGAAATAATGCATAATATTGAATTACTAATAGAAAACAAGATAGATATAACGATAGGTATTGTAGTGCATAAACAAAATTTGCCCAATATCTCTGATATGATAAATTATTTTTACCCAGATATAAAAAGCTATCATCTTATGAATGTTATGCCATGTAAAAGGGTGATAGATAATGCTGATTTTCTTGTAGTATCGAGAAAAGAGTTGGATAGTTTTTATAGACAGTTGCACTTGGAGGTAAAAAATAAGTACCCTGGAATAATTCTAAATTCTCCTTTTTCAGAATTTGATTGTATAGAGGCGGAAGAATCAATAGAGTGTGAAAGGTGTTTTGCAGGATATACCAGAATAGCAATTACGCCGGATTTAAAAGTTTTGCCTTGTCCTATATCTCGAAATGTTATTATGGGTGATTTGAATTGTAATAATTTAACTGATATATGGAAATCTGACGT
>JAHIPG010000215.1 GCA_018894775.1 Nanobdellota archaeon | reverse complement strand
GTTATTGAGGCTTTGAATCATTGTTCTGCTAACCTTGATTGTAAGATTAATGTTAAGTGGATAGAAACAACTGATGAGAAAAAGGTTGATGATCAGCTTAAAGGTGTTGATGGTATTATTGTTCCTGGTGGTTTTGGTAGTAGGGGAACAGAGGGAAAGATAAAGGCTATAAAATATGCAAGAGAGAGGAATGTTCCTTATCTTGGTTTATGTTTTGGTTTGCAGTTAGCTGTTATTGAATATGCCCGTCATATTTGTGACCTTAATGGTGCTAATTCAACTGAGATTGATCCTGAGACAAAGTATCCTGTTGTTGATATCTTGCCTGAGCAGAAGAAGGTGGATAAGAAGGGTGGCACTATGCGTCTTGGAGCTTATGATGCTGATATTCTTGCTGGCAGCAAAGTGTTCTATCTTTATAGTTCTAATACTGTTTCTGAGAGGCATAGGCATCGTTATGAGGTCAATCCTGAATATCATAAAGTCTTGGAAGATAAAGGGTTAGTCTTTTCAGGGAGTTCACAGGATGGCAGGCTTGTAGAATTTATTGAACTGCCTAAGCATACTTATTTCGTAGCTACCCAGGCACATCCTGAACTAAAATCTAAGCTTGAAGAACCTGCTCCTTTATTTTATGGTTTCATAAAGGCTTGCTTAAAATAAAACTCTATCTTAAATAATTTTCTTGATTTCTTTCATTCTTTTGTTGTGGTCTATTGAGAAGCGGAACAGATTCCAGAATACTTTCTGCATCCAGGACACCCATTCAGAGTCATGGAATTCATAGATTACTCTTGTGTCTTTGTTAAGCTCATCTTTTTTGTATGTAGTTAAGCATTCTTCGTCTTTAAACCTCGCTATTTTATCATCTATTATTGTACCTCTTAGAGGTTGGTAGCAGTGTTTGATTTCTATAAAATCAGGATATTTTGCCATTAATGTCAGAATGTTATTTATATTTCCTAACGATGCTATGTTTATTCTGCATAAAATTTTTATGTTTACTTTTCTTTTAACAAGTTCTTCGATTACAGACAGGATTGAATTATTTTTTTCTTTTAAGTTCATGAATGATAGATTGCCTGAAAAAATATAGACTTGGTTTGTTGCCTGTCTTAGAAAAGAGATGATATTTGTTATGTTTTCTCTTTCGTAATCTTCAAAAAATGCTCTTTTTTTCCTGTCAGGGATGAATTGATATATTTCTAGAAAGTCAAAATCTATTTTTTTCCTTCCGTTTTTTATCAGGTTATACAGGTTTTCTTTTAAGTCGTCTGTTGCTAATGAGCCTGCATGGTTGTAGAATACTATTTTCAGGGCTGCTTTTGTTCCCCCTCTGAAAGTCTTGATGTCTATCAGGCCTGTCCTTTCCTTGATTTGGTTAAGGTAAGAATCTGTTGTTACCCAGCTTTTTTTTATCAGTTTAGATATTTCTTGTACTGTTTGGGGTTCTTTTTTCACAAAGTCTGTAATTTTTTTGATGTCTTGATCATTTAGTACCATATCTTTAGGATTATTTTGAATGTATTTAAACTTTACTAAAACACTATCACAAAAAAATTAAACAAACCCTTATCATAATTAAAACACTATTTCTAAAATAGAGTAAATGGCCTATAAAAAAAACCTGCCAGGAATATTAGAAAAAGAGGATACAAAGTCTGTTAGGATCTTAAGTGATAAAGGGATACAGCAAGCTATCAATCTTGGACTGATAAAAATCAAGCCTTCTGATGATTTAAAGAAAAATAGGAAAAGGATCCAGCCAGCAACTTTAGATGTTAAATTAAAAAAAATAAGCGTGTCAAAACCTATTAATATGGACAAATATTCTCAGGACGTTTCTAGTAAAAGGACAACATTACAAGCAGGATATATTTCTGATGTCGAATTGACAGAGCGTATCAGTCTTACTTATCCAGAATTTATGAGGGTAGCCTATGAGGCAAGAAGCAGTGTTAGACGATTAGGAGGATTCATACCATATCAGGGAAAATCATTCTTTTCCTGTGGTAAAAACTCAAGATTAAAGATAGGTAATTTCAGCTCTAATAATATACATTTTAAAAAAGAAGATAGGGTTGCTCAATTGTTTTTTACTGTTTTTCCTTTCCAAGATCATGGAGCTATATGCTCCCCTAATTATGAAGGCATAAGGAATATCGCTGAAAAGATAAGAAGCTTAGATATGGGAAGAACAATTAGTAAAAATAATCATTTAAAATCATTACAAGAGAAAGGATTAATGAATATAAGCCCTAAGCTAAAAACATATAGAGGTTTAATTAAAGTCCATGCAAGTGACAAAGGTTATAAGATAAAAAAAATCAATGAAGGGCTTGATTTTAATAAAAAAGGCAGGTATAGTGAAGAAGAACTATTAGAACCAATTGATATTTCTAAAGGTTATAAAGTAAAACCTTCTGAACATATTATAATAGAGACATTAGAGAAATTTGAATTATCACCGCATGTAGGCATCAGGTTTTGGGATAACTTTCCCAATCAAGTATCTCTTAAAGATAAATATTTCTTAGACAATCTTGAAACGTACGTCTTAACAGACGGCTGGATAGATCCAGGCTATAATGGCGGATTTTCTCGTCAGCCAAAATGGGTTGGAAAAACAGTTTATCCTGGAGATTCAATTGGATTTGGGCAGGTGTTTTACTTTCCTAAGGGCGTCAATGTAGCTTATGGTAATGACAAACTTGGTTCACAATACCAGAATAATGAGAAAACGAAGTTTTAAAATTAAAAAGGAGAAATAAAAAATGAAAGATTGGAAAAACAAAAAATTCTTGATTAACTGTATAGAAGGACCGCATAAAAAAAATGAATATTTTCATAATGGTAGCTGGTTCGTATTAAAAGAAAGCTTGACTACCCTGCTGAAGAAAGCGCCAAAGCCAAAGATAGAAGACAAAACAGAAAAAAGAAAGATCTGTATGGGTTGCGATGCACAATCTTTTGAGGTTCTTAGCTATAAAGTTAGAAGATATCAAGAATATGAGGCTTATCACACTAGAGATTCAGTCTTGATTCTTCCTTCAAGCAAACTTTTTCTAAACTATTTCGAGCTTAAATTTCCTTTTGGCTCAAAAAAAGAAAAAGAAATAATCCAAAGGATAGAAGCTAATACGCCGTCAGACTTCAAGGAAAGGGCAGAATACTTATACGATCAGGCTGAATGCTTAGAGTTTTTAAAAAAAAGCAATCTAAAAACAAATGGTCATTTTGTAACATGTCCTAAGCATACGAACAAGAAATCTCTGGATAATACCCTTAAAAGAATAATCGATGTAAGCTTAGGTGAAGATAATAAATTTTTCTTTTACCCTTACCTAGGAAACGATATCATAAGCACTCCTTGCATGTTGGATGACTTTCTTAATATGCATTACACAAAAGAAGAGGTCAAGACAAGGATTATCTCCACAACAGGTATAGAATCAAATATTGAAAAACATGCTTATCTGGCTGAGCTGGATTGAGATGATACCCAACATAATAAAGATAGAAAAAGAAGGGAAAAACTACATTTTATTCAATAAAAGAGGTATGGTCCTAGAACTAACGGCAAAAGAATACAGTGTATTCAAAAAATATGCCGGGCAGAAGAAGATTCCTAAAAACCATGAGGAGTTCTTCAACAAGCTATGCTGTTATGAGATGACAGAATTCGAAGACCATGCCCCAACAAATGTTCCTAAAGAGTATTCACAAAAATTATTCCATCATAACTCTGATAAACCTGTCTTTAAATCACCAATAATTGCGCATCTAGGGATAACTTCTGCCTGCAACATGAAGTGTAGATATTGTTCTATAAGACAGCCTTATAACAAAATCAAAGAGTTATCAACAGATGATTGGAAGATAATAATTAAAAAACTTGCTGATTTAGGAGTTTTCCAGATTGGTTTTACAGGTGGCGAGCCAACGCTAAGAAAAGATTTGATTAATCTTGCAAGATATGTAAGCTCTTTGGACTGCACTTTCAATCTTACAACCAACTGTTGGAAGTTGGATGAAAAGCTGATATCAAAGTTGAAAGAAGCTGGTATGCGGCAATGCCAGGTTTCATTGGACTGCCATGTTCCAAAAGTCAACGATAAGCTGAGGGCTAAAGGTTCGTTCAAAAGTGTATCAAAAGCTATAGATCTGCTAAAAAAATATGATATATCTGTAGGGATTGATTGTGTTGTCTCTAAAAATAACTTAAACCATATCCCTGAATTCGTTGAGTGGCTTAGCAAAAAAGATGTGCCTTATCTCACATTGATAAAAATCAAGCAGGGTGATCTTCCTTTAGAAGTTTTCAAAAAGTTATTGCCTGATTATTTTGAATACAGCCAGATAATTGAGAAGTTATGCGATAGAAAGAATGCTGACCCTTGCGTGACATTAGATTGCGGTTCTGTAAGCAACCTTCAATATACATTAAAGGATGATGAGCTCAGCAAAGTTCCGATAGCTGGTTGTCCTATGGGCCATACTTTATTGTCGATTTCTCCTAACGGTGATATATATCCTTGCGTAGCTCTGAGCAACCAGGAATTCAAAGTTGGTAATGCTTTAAAGGATGATTTGAAAAGTATGTGGAAAGACAACAATGTTCTGAAAGAGCTCAGGCTTGTTAAGTCCAAGGTTCAAGGGATATGTAAAGGCTGTGATAGACTTGATCATTGCAGAGGTGGTTGCAGAGGGATTGCTTATTCTTTGTATGGGAATCTGTGGGAGAGCGATAAAACATGTCTAAGGAGGTAAAAAATGGAAATAAGAGCGGATAAGTTTTTGAGCGGTCACTACGCTTATTTTGTAGAGCTGCCAGAAAGAAAACCTTTGGAAGAAAGACTAGAAGAAGTACCAGAGATAAAGGAAAAGAAATATTTTGTAGAGGTTGGTTCTGAATATCAGATCTAATCTTTTTTTTATTTTTTAAAGGAGGTAGAAAATGAAAAGAAATCTTGTGGAAATAGCTTTTGAAATAACTTACCTGTGTAATTTAAGATGTACACATTGTTATAACAAGGAATTTGTCAAAAAACCTCAGCCAGAGATGAGTACAGAACAGATTTTTAAAGCATTGAAAAAAATTAGAGATTTTGGCGCTTACAAACTGAAGATTGGCGGTGGTGAACCATTTATGAGAAAAGACTTCTTTGATGTTTATGATTACTCGGTTTCTTTAGGTTATGAAACAAACTTTTCGAGCAATGGATTGATAGTTAAGAAGAATATTGAAAATATGTTGGAAAGAAACATAGACAAGATACAGATCAGCTTAGATAATATAGGTGAAAAACATGATAAATTCAGGAATTTTGAAGGCCTTTTTGAGATTGTTAAGGGATCAATAAGCGAATTAAACAAAAATGGAATCAAAATCAATATAGCAACCACTCTTACAAAAGATAATTATAATGACTTGGAGCAGATACTGGATTTTTGTAGAGATAACGATATCTTCAGATGGAAGATTATGAAATATATTCCCGACAGTTGTTCCGATAAGCTGTTATTATCAAAAGAAGATTACAAGGAAGCTGTTCTCAGGTTGTTAGATTACAAGGAAGAATGTGATATCTCTCCAGAGATAATAGTTGCTAGAGAGTTCGATATGATAAAAGTTCCGTGTGACTATAATGACATGCAGTGTTTTGGTGGAAAATCATTCCTTAGCCTGAAACCTAATGGTGATGTTACTCCTTGCTCATACACTTATGACATTGTCTGCGGGAATATAACAGAAGATAGTGTTGAAGACATATGGAACAGCGAGAAGATGTTAGAGTTTAGCAAGGATTATTATGATTGCGAATGCCAGTATGCAGATAAATGTAAAGGTGGCTGTAAAGCAGTTTCACATTTTATGAAAAAGGAATTTGATTGCGATCCTTACTGTTGGGTGAAATAACAAGTTCTAAATAGAATTTATTTAATCGAAAAAGTTTTCTTACCGTCGGAAATCCTTTGAGTATGCGACATGCGACATGTGTATGGCAAGATTTTATAAATATGAATAAATTTATTTAAGTTTAATGTTCTGCATAAACGAAAAAGATATTTTAAATGTTTACAAGGAAGAAGGTAAAATAAAAGAGTATAATTATTGTAAAGACTATCTTAGATTCATGAACCAAAAAACGGAAAAGCCCATTAAAGATATAGCAAATAAATTTTGTGTTACCTATAATATCCTATTAAAATGGAAAAGAGGCGACTCATGTCCTTATGGAATCAAATGTTTGACATTTCTAAAAAAACGGAATTTATTACCTTATTATCCTAATGAAAGAACTGCAAGGATTGTTGGTTTCCTTCATGGTGATGGTTGCTTATGTAATAATTTATTAAACTTCTGCTTCATTTCAAAAGATAAAGCTATACTTTTAAAATTAAAGAAAGATGTTGAGCAAGAGTTCCAAATAAATGGCAAATTAAAGAAAAAAAGAGATAAAGGAGATATAGAGTTTATACATAAAAAATACTTTATTGTTCGGCACCCTACTT
>JAHIPG010000214.1 GCA_018894775.1 Nanobdellota archaeon | reverse complement strand
CTGAAGAATATAGAAAAATATGCTAACATTTGTGCTAAAGTAGGAGATCTGCTAGTAAGCATGGAGGACTTAGAGAAAGGATTCGTACTGAAAGGCATCATGGAACACAAACTTAATGACTATGAAAGCATGTTTGAAAAGATAAAAGAAGATAAATCTCACATTCTTACATCAAATGTCATAAAAGCGCATGCTGCTTTGGAAGAGTTAGAGTTTGATGGAAACATGTGGCCTTTTATGAACAAAAATGGCAGCCAAATAGAACTTGCTATCTATATAGCTAATAGTATAAATGACCTGAAGTACACATTTGACGAAGCAAGACTCTCTGATGGAAAACCCTTTATGGCTTCAACAAAGAAAAGCTTCTATGCTATGGAGCATCCTCAAGAATTTACTGAAGGAGAATCAACTCAAGGATTAGGGAATCTAATCGGAGAACTTATCCTAAAAGATGAAACCATATTAGGAATGATATCATTCTATGATATTAAAAGCCCTTATAAAGAATTAGACGAACAACTGCATGCACTAGGGATAAATTGGCAACTGGCAAAAGATGTTACAGAAATTCTATCACTACATGGGCTAAGTAGAGGTCTAACAGAGGATACAGAAAAATCATCAAAAGACGCTAAGCAATTACAATTCAAATTTCATAATCAAAAATGGATGGAATCACCAGCCCATTATAAAGAACTTGCAAAAAAAAGAAACGGAAAAAATTATGTGACAGAGAATTCATACGCAACAGCCCTTAAAGTATTGGTAGAGAACAATATCAATAAAGAACTGAAAGATTTCACACTAAAATATTTCCCTAAAGAAGCAGCCTATCTCTCTAATGGCATTTCAGGATGGATAGAAGTTAGTGAAATAAAAAAGAATGGTAAGCTAAAAAGCGTAACTGAATTAATTTCAGATGAAGACCTGGAATCCACATTAGAAGAAGTTGCCCAACAATTTTCAAAAGATAAATATGAAATCCGAGTAAACGAGAACGTAGGAGTGTGTTTCTTATTTGATTCAGATAGAGGAGATTATGCAAAGACTAATTTCATAAGTACTGTAGAAGTAAAAGATGACTTCAAACATATAGAAAAAGTGGATAAGCTAGCAGCACTATGGGAAAGGACAGAAGTTCTAGCACATGAAGTAATACACGTGTCTCAGATAGATTCTCCTGTCAAATGGAGAGGTGTAGCAGTGTATTATGTAAATAGTGTAGCTAATATGGCTATAGAAGAATACAAAAAAGGAAGTCTAAACTATCAGACAGGTGGCTCTGAAATAACATTGAAGAAGCAGAAGAAGGGCAGAAGAAAAGGCACTATGAAAGAAGACCTAATAGACATGCTTCAGACAGAAACTGCAATACTTCTTGGAACAAGTGAATTCGCAAAAGAATGCAGAAAGAAAGGCCTTTACGATGCTCTATGTAATCTAGAAGAGGATTATGAAGTCATAAAGGGCGATGAGATAAACAAAAAAAGATTATTAGAAACTAAACTAGAAGATTCTAAAGCTGCCAAACTCGTCAAAGACACTATAAAAGCAATCGAAGAAGAGGACATAAAAAAATTATATAGATTAAGAGCAAAATCAGAAGAATACGAAGAAGAATTATCAACAATCATTGAAACTATGGCAGAAGCCTTCGGATTTTACTGCACAAAAGATTTTATAGAAAATTATCCTAGAAGATTGTCAAAGAAAAAAAGGAAATCATATGTAGAATCTTTGAAGAACGGTATGATAAGAGCAGGCCAGAATGCAGAAAATTTCATAAAGATAACAAAAAAATATCAGGATAAACCAAAACTAAAAGAAAAGTACCTCAATAAGATAGGCCTCACCTACAAGAAAGTATTAAACCATGAAGAGGACGCAAGGCCTGTAACCAAAAGACTGCTATCCTTAGGATATGATCCACTAAACACTTTCGAAGCCTATGATGATATGGTTGAATTAAAAATAAGAATAGAAGAAAGGCAAAAATACTCTGAAGAAAGGCTGGAGGGTATATTAACAGTATTAAGCTATGACGAATCAGACCTATACAGTACGCTTACACTCCCTGAAGAATTTATAGATAAACTAAATGAATGCAACAAAAATGCTAAAGAAAAGATAGATTCAGACGAAATTATTGAATTGATGCAGGAAAATGACTTGAGCCTTGGAGATTTCCTTTATCCTATGAACATGTCTCATGCGGTTACAGGCATTAAATATATGAAGCATATTCCTACATTCCTTAAGGTTATAGACAAATATGGTCCGGAAGAAGCACATAAATTGATGTTAAGGTCTCAGAGTATCAAAGAACTGGAAAAATTAGCAGAATAAGCCCTAATCCAAATTCTTTAGTTTTTTTAGTAAAATATTTAAACTTTTTATAAATCATAGTAGATAATGAATTCAAGGTATTATATTATGAATTCCAGCATAAAAAAGTCATTTTTTTCTTTTATCATATTGGTTTTATTAATAGCCATCTTCGAAGGAACTCTAACTTTAGGTGGATTTTTGTATTCTAACTTCCATTATGGTTTAAATAACCCTCAAATAGACAAAGATGCTTTCCGTATTCTCTTCCTTGGCGAATCTACAACCCAAGGGCATACATTAGAAATGAAAAATGCTTATCCTGCACAAGTTGAAAATATTTTACAACTACACTATCCTAATAAAAAAATAAAAAGTTATAACAAAGGTATCAATGCTATTGAAACTACTGCTATTCTAAGAAACTTAAATAGAAATGTGGCCAATTATAGACCTCACCTTGTGATTCTCATGGCTGGTAGAAATGATAATTTTATAGAGGATAATAGACAATCTGATTTAAAAATAATACTATCTAAATCTAAAATTTATCGTTTAATCATATCAATCAAGGATATCCCTAAAGTAGTCATATCTGATATCAGAAAAGATGATGGGGACTTTAGATATGTCCATCAGCCTTATCATTATAAACCTGTTAATTTAGTTTCAGAAGGAATTTCCAATTTTAATAACATAATAGATATCGTTCACACCTATGGTTCAAAGATATGGCTTACAGGCTATTTCCAACCTGATGCCAGAGAAAATGTTAATCCTCTACTTGAACAAATTGCAAGTGAAAATAATATAACATATATTGATGATTATCCTAAAGTTGATTTTAAAATAAACTCTTCTTTATTTATGGAAGATGGTTGGCACCCTAACAAAGAAGGTCATAGAATAATCGCTGAAAAGATTGCAGAAACTATAATAAATAAAAAGATTGTTGACAATCTTAAAACCTAATCTATTCTTCGCTCTTTGCAACAACCCTTGCAATAGTTGTCACCTTATCACCAGAATCAAGCCTCATAACTCTAACACCTTGAGTTGCCCTACCTATCTTAGAAATATCCTTAACATTCACCCTTATCATCTGACCAAGCTTAGTAATAATCAATATCTCATCAGAATCCTGAACAGTCTTAACACCAACAACATCACCATTACGTTCAGTAGTCTTAATATTAATAACTCCTGAACCACCCCTTCTGATTAAAGTATATTCATCCATATCAGTCCTTTTACCAAAACCATTTTCGGTAACTGTCAACAAGGTTCCTGCATCTAATGCAACTTCCATACCAACAACCTCATCTCCACGATTCTTAAGCTTGATACCCTTAACACCCATGCCTGTTCTTCCAATAGCACTTACATCTTTCTCATTGAACTTAACAGCCATGCCTTTCTTAGTTGCTACAATAATATTTAAAGTTCCAGGAGTAAGTAAAACCTTGACAAGCTCATCTCCTTCCTTAAGTTTTATAGCAGCTATACCTCCCCTCCTTGGCCTTGAAAACTCTGACAATGCAGTCTTCTTAACAAGACCTTTCTTGGTAGCCATAAGTAAGAAATGATTCTCATCAAACTTCTGTATAGGAACTAAAGCTGTTACTCTTTCCTCTTTGCCAAGGAATAACAGGTTTATAATCGCTTTTCCTCTTGAATATCTGGAAGCAGTAGGAATCTGGTATGCTTTCAGCCAGTGAACCTTACCCTTATTTGTAAAGAATAAAATATAATTATGATTTGATGTTGTGAAAAGATGCTCTACAGCATCCTCCTCCTTGACACCTGTACCTTTTACACCTTTACCGCCACGTTTCTGTTTCTTGTATGTAGTTACTGGAAGTTTCTTGATATATCCTGAATGGGTTACAGTAACAACAACATCTTCCTGAGGGATCATATCTTCAAGCTCGATTTCATCTTCTTCCTCTAAAATTTCAGTCCTTCTATCATCACCAAAGTTCTCTTTAAGCCCTTTAAGATCTGACTTGATCATATCTTTAATCTTTTCTTCAGAATCAAGAATCCCTTTTAATTCTGTAATAAGTTTTATAGTATCATCATAATCAGAATTAATCTTACCAGTCTCCAAAGAAGTCAATTTTTGTAATCTCATCTCAAGTATTGCCTGAGACTGCTTATCTGAAAGCTTAAATTTGCTCATCAATTGCTTCTTAGCTTCATTAACGTCTTTAGAAGATTTAATAGTCTTAATAACAGAATCTATACTTCCTAAAGCGATTTTCAGACCTTCCAAAATATGAGCTTTCTCTTCAGCCTTCTTCAGATCAAACTTTGTACGCCTTGTTAGGATATCCTTTCTGTGGTCAATATAATGACCTATCAAATCCTTAAGATTCATCACTTTAGGCTGACCGCCAATCAAAGCGATGTTATTGATACCAAAAGTTGTCTGCAACTGAGAATTATGATATAGTTGGTTAAGAACAACATTGGGATCAAAACCTTTTTTCAAATCAAAAACGACCCTCATACCTACACGGTCAGACTCATCACGAATATCTCTAATACCTTCAATCTTCTTATCACGGACGTTATTAGCGATAGTCTCAATCATAGAAGCCTTATTAACCTGATAAGGAATCTCTGTCACTATAATCCTCTTCTTATCACCATTTTCCTCTACATTTGTCTTAGCCCTCATTACTAATCTTCCTCTTCCAGTATTATAAGCATCAACAATCCCTTTCCTGCCACAGATAAAACCACCTGTAGGAAAATCAGGTCCAGGAACTATCTTCAGGAGTTCAGAAACTTCAATCTCAGGATTATCAACAGTTGAAATTATTGCATCGCATATTTCATTCATATTATGGGGAGCCATGTTAGTAGCCATACCTACAGCAATACCTGAACTTCCGTTGACCAGGAGATTAGGTACTTTTGCTGGAAGCACTGTAGGTTCTTCAGCAGAACCATCATAGTTAGGTATAAAATCAACAGTATCTTTCTCAATATCAGCCAATAGCTCTTCGGTAATCTTCTGCATTCTAGCTTCTGTATTATGATTAATGAAACAATTGCCAACAAAAGAATGGCAGTTACTATCAACTTTGATAGAATAAACAGTTTCTTCTTTGTATTTTCTTATTTTCTTAACAGCATTAAAAAAATAATTAAAATTGATTATATTATCAATGAGAATTTTATCCTCATCATCAATTATTATTTTTAATTTATTATAATTTTTTATCAATAAATTATATCTATCAAAATTATTCTTTCTAAGAAATTGTGATGGATACTTATCCCTCATATAATTTGCTAAATGAGGTATGAAATCGGTTTTGCTCATCCTAGTACTTTTTAACTTTTTTATCTTAGATAATTCATTTTGTTTCCTTTTAGAAAAGAATCCGATTTCAGTATAAAACCTAAAAATTGATTCGTAGCCGGATATTTGTAGCTTATAACAGTTGAATCTTTTATCTTTGTAAGGTTTTGTCGTGACTATCCCAAAACTTAATAAAATTATCTTTAACTCTTTAATCAAATCAATACTTTTTGAATGATAAGCAAGCTCAATTGATTTCCCTTTATGCCTCTTATCAATTTTAAAGATAACAGAACCATCCCCTTCAAAAAGCCCTTTCAAAAATGAAGCAATATGTTCTTTTTTAGAATTTAAAACACTAAAAGGTATTCTTTTTTCTTTAGATTTCTTGTTTTTCAAACCTATATTCTCCAGAAATTTAACTGCTTTTTGAGGATATAATTCTAGCTCTTTACAGTTTCCTTGAATATTCCTCTCATATAAATTTGTACCTTTGAATTTATTAAGGATTATTTTTTTTACCTTACCATAAAATTCCATATCTGAATTATTAAAGATTATTTTATTTTGATGAAAACTTCCTTCTGATACCAAAGCACCCAATAAAAATGCAATATCAGCATCCATATAGTTAGGCAAACTTATTTTCTTAAATCTATGATTATATTTTGGATAAAACTTTTTAAATTCTAATCTTTTATCAGAAAACATTGCAAAATT
>JAHIPG010000213.1 GCA_018894775.1 Nanobdellota archaeon | reverse complement strand
GCGCAGTCAAAAGAAGATTCTCACCAGTCCTAAAAGGCAAAAACTTCTGGCAACAAGCCAGAAACTTATACGGCAAATACCTAGCCTACAACTTAACAATCGATTCTTTTTATTTAACAATCAGAAACTTTCTACAGAGCCATTGTAGTACAAAGATTTAAATACGTTATAAACAGGTTCTGGATAGGGGGTTATTCAAATGGACAAAGATGATATCAAACTACCAGATAGTTTCAGACCAGAAAAAAATTTAGATGAAAAGACAGAACAACTGATCAATGAATCTAAACTAAATCATGCATATAAGTTCAGGTTGAGGGAGGATATGCCCAAAGGATTCAAAGCAAATCCAAATTACCCTGAACTGCCAGCAATATACAATTTCCTAAAAGAATATGAAGGATACACATTCAAAAGCACAGAAAAATTTCAAAAAGATGTACTGGATAAATTCTTGCAATATCTGGAAGATGAGAAAGTTCCGCAAAGCACAGACAGAATGCTAAGAGAAGGATTATACCTAAGAGAAATCCCAGACCAGCCTGATACGAAAGAACTCAAATGGGAATACTTCGTAGAAACAAAATCATCAACACCTGCAGGAGTATGTGTATTCGGGATGGTAGAAAGAATAAAAGAATGAAAAAAATATCAAAACTGGAAAAAACGATAATTGGCTTAGGGATAGCAACCTTGCTATTTTCAGGATGCGCAAAAAAAGAAGAAGAAAAATTTAAATTTCCAGAATATGAACTCGGCCAACCTTATGCAGTATTCTATAAAGCAATAAATGTGGACGGAAGTGAGGAACCAATAAAAGACCTTTTTGGTGCAGAAGACAGACCAGTAAGGTCATTAAGCATATACCCATTTGACTTAAACAAGGATGGATGGCCAGACCTGGTACACGTACAGATAGACACCCCTTACTTCAAATACATAGATATAGAAGGGAGAATAGTTGAGCAACAGGAATACAAATATATAGAACTGTTCATAGATGATAATTACGATACAAAATTTGACAGAAAGCTGTTGGATTATGAACATAAAGATGGAACACTTGGAGCAGACGGAAAATTTGATAAATTAGGGCAGATAAAACCTGGAGAAAGTCCATTTAGGTAAAAAAACTTTTCTAAATTTTCTATATTGGCAAAACCAAACTTTTATAAATGAAAATCTTGTAAGAAAAATCATGGAAGAACACAAACCAACTATGGGAGAAATCAAGAAATGCCCAGATTGCGGCGGAGAGATTACTGTAGAGAACGGAGAAAGATACTGCAAGAAATGCGGACTTGTAATCGATTAATAGAATTCTTTAAATACTTTCAAAGAGATATTTCTGTCTATGCAGCCTATTAAAGATTTAATAAACAAGATAAAATGGGATGAAAAAGAGAACCCAAAAGACTACGAGATAGTATATATTGATAGAATCCTTCAACAAGAAGTAAAGATAAAATTCAAAAACATTTCTAAAATAGAAGAAGGATTCATGGAGATTGACGAAGCAACGATTCCATTACATAGAATCGTTAAAGTTTACAAGAAAGGAAAACTCATCTGGGAAAGAAAAGTAAAAAAATTTAAGATAGACAAGAAAAAAGAGGAAGAGATAAGGAAAAAACTGAAAGACAAGATGGGCTGGGTAATAGGCTTACAATAGGGCAGCTTATGAAAAAGCCATAACCTTTTTAAAATACACTTTCTATTATTTTTCTTACAATGGTAAAAATAGGAATAATAGGCGGAACAGGAGTATATGATCCAAATCTCATCGAAGATGCAAAGAAGATAAAAGTTCATACGCCATACGGAAAACCTTCTGACTTCATAACAACAGGAGTATACAAAGGAAAAGAAGTAGCAGTAATACCAAGACATGCAGCAGGACACAGGATAAATCCTAGCGACGTAAACTACAGGGCAAACATCTGGGCACTAAAAGACTTGGGTGTTACACACATTTTAACAAGCTCAGCAGTAGGCTCATTAAAAAAAGAATACGCACCAGGACATCTTGCGTTCGCAGACCAGTTCATAGACAGAACATACAGAAGAAAGACAACATTCTACGAAGGAGACACAGTATGCCACGTATCAACAGCAGAACCAGTATGCCCAGCATTGAGAAATCTTTTCATAAAAGCAGCAAAAAAACTGAACTATGACCATCATGAAAGAGCAACCTGTGTTGTGGTAGAAGGACCAAGATTCTCAACAAAAGCAGAGAGCAAGATGTACCAACAATGGGGAGGAGACATCATAGGGATGACAATGCACCCAGAAGCAACACTGGCAAGAGAAGCAGAGATATGCTACGCAACTGTCGCTATGGTCACAGATTACGACTGCTGGTACGATGAGCATGTAGATGCAGAAGCAGTAATGAAGACAATGAAGGCTAACGTGTCAAAAGTAAAAGACATATTCAGCCAGGTCATACCAGAGATAAACGATAAGATAAAAACTGACAACTGCGGATGCAATGAAGCATTGAAATTTGCTCTGATGTAAACACTTTTTTATACTTTTTTTACTTATATTATTCTTAAATGAATTGTTTACTAAACTTTTGCGTTTTTGACTAGTATGTGTTGGTTTAGTATTTTTCTTCCGGTGTTGTAATTGTTGAAGTTTTTTTTGAGCCAGTATGTTGTTTTTTGTGCTGTGAGTTTTGTGAATCTGCACATTTCTCCTATGGTTTGTAGTGGTCGGAATTTTTTTAGTAAGGTTGGAGATTTGTTTAGGATTAATAGAGTATAAGCTGCAAGTATGGCGAGCGCGACTGCTTGCATCCCACGGTACTTGCG
>JAHIPG010000212.1 GCA_018894775.1 Nanobdellota archaeon | reverse complement strand
GATAGTAAATTACAGTTGGAAGCTATAAAAAGGAATAAAACCGGATTGAGATGTGGAAAAATAACTGCTCGATGGGTTCTATTGATTTATGCAAATAATGTTAACAAATTTATAGAACAAGTAGGTTTTATCTCAAAGAGGAAAATCGCTATAACAAAAGATATGGAAAAGATAAAGGGGAATAACCCTCAATATAGTACACTAAAAATAATTAAATTAATTCAAGATGAAAAAGGATTTTTTTGCAGAAAAGATTTTATTAAAAAAATGAAGAGTATTGGCTATAAAAGCCCTTCTTGTTATTTATGGAGATACCACAAAAAAGGAATAATCAGAAGAATAAGACCAGGTTACTATAAAGTCTTATTTTGAGATAAGTTTTGCTTTAATAATATTATAATACCCAGTAAATTTATTTTCCATTACATTTTCTGCTTCTTCTATAATTAACGTAGACTTAAAATTTGGGCCATCTATCATTAAGGATTCAGCCTCACCGCCCTCAAAAGCTATATTAAATCCTATCTTTTCATTTAGTTTTACTAACTTATCTACATCCTTTTCTGTAATTACCTTCCCGAGCCATGATTCGTCTAAACCATCAGCGGCAATTTTCGTAATTATAAACTTAAAACCCTCTCTTATTATCTCTCTCATCTCAGTCTCCTGATCCTTATGCCATAAAGGAGAAAAAACTTTCAATCCTAGTTTATCACAAATCTTTTGTATCCTCTTACTCTGATACTCAGAAAATAAAGCACCAGTTGTAACGCCTTCTATACCATATTCATCTTTAGCTCTCTTCATAACTTTCTCAAGATCCTCAAGCTCATGCTCTTTCTTTCCTTCGCTTTCCTGCTCAATCAAAGGAATACCCATGGCTTTAGCTTGTAGTTCAGTAAGATCAATATTAGGCGTATGGAACATAAAAGAATCAGGATTCTTACTCTTAACAGTTATCAAACAGCTTATCTCATGGCCTCTTTTCTTCATAAGATACAATGCATAGCTGGAATCCTTTCCTGAACTGAATAATGCACCAAGTTTCATTTTAAACTCCTCAAATAATCTTTTTTGTAATCAAAGCCACGTTTTTTTGTAAGTTTAAGTATAGCGTTATCTATCCTGCTGCCATACTGTGCTGCCCTTTTCTTTCTCATAGCATACTCCTCAGGCAAACCAATCTCCATAGCTGCCTTCCTCAATATAAACTTCTTAACATCATCCTTAATCTTATACTCTCCAGGAATATCTAACGCATAATCAACAAGCTCTTTGTTCAGAAAAGGCGTCTTTATATCAAGATTATAATATTTTGCTATAGCCTCATCCCTATCCAAATCCCTCTTTTGTATATTCTTCAAGCCAGCCCTACATTCCTCATTAATATCCTTAGCCTTATCATGCCTATCATAACCGGCAAAAATCTCCTCTGAACCAAGACCAGAAAAAATAACCTTCAAACCATCCTTCTTTATCTGTTCACAAGCAGGCACAAAAGTCGTTCCGACACCAATCGTGACAACATCATCCTTACCAGTAATTGTTATTGTCTCCTTAAGATAAGATTCAATCTCTTCCAGGTTCAATTTTATTGTTTTCAGCTCAAAACCAAGATCTTTTGCTATCTTCTCTGCATAAACAAGATCCTCTGACTCTTTTAGACCTTTTTCCTCTAAAGCTGTAGTGTAACAAGTGAATTTTTTCCCTAATTTCTTTGCAACAAAAGCTATCAGCGTTGAATCTACACCACCTGAGAACAGAATAGCAAACTTCTCTTCAGGAAGGTTCTTCTCTATACTCCTGACTAACAAATCCTTCAATTCAATAACAATATCCTGCTCACTTTTCATAAAGTTTTTTAGAATTCAGACGGTTTAAAAGCTTATCTGATAAAAAGGTTACTTTTATATGATGACTTAGAATCACAAAGAAGTTCTTGACATGATTGACACTGCTTAATTATCCAATTCTAATTCGTTAGAACAAGATTTATAATCACCTTTTTGAAAAGCTTAAGTATATCCTTTTCTTTGATAATATTTTTAAAATATAAAGGAATATTAGTTTTTAGATAAAAAAAGAGGTTATTTTGAGTGAAAAAAAGAGGTATGAGTAGGGGGAATCTTATATTCCTTGCTGTAATAGTCGGGTTCTTTTTGTTTGGTTGGTATTCTAATAATTATTACTATAAACTCTCTGCTGATTTAAGCTCAAGTCCGTATGGCTTGTGGAATACTGAAAAATACTCTCCTAAGGGCAGGATTAAAGACAATCAGCTTCTTGTTTACGACAGCATGGTTGTGTTAAACGTTTCTAAAGTAGAATGGTCAAAGTATACAGATACCAATTCCATGGACCCTGTGTTAGACGAGACTTCTAATGGCTTAACAATAAGGCCTGAAACAGAAGAAGATATCTCAGTAGGTGATATAATATCATATAGCCCAAGCTGGACAGAAGGTATTCTGCCCCATAGGGTTGTTGACATAGGTGAAGATGAAGAAGGAAGGTATTATATTGTTAAGGGTGATAATTCAAGAACTGCTGATCCTGAAAAAGTAAGGTTTAACCAGATAGAAGGTATACTAATAGGTGTCATCTACTAAAGATTTCTCTGATAAAACAGTTAATTTTAAATAATAACTTAGAATCACAAAAATTAAGATGAAAATAGATATACCTTACTGGTTTGATGAAGAACTAATACATTTACTAAAGAAAAAGCTAGACAGAACAGGCATGAAAAAAAGGGAAAGGACACTAGACTGGACACTAAGACAGATGATGAAAATATCCCCTACAATGGTTACAGGAATGATAACAGACAAGTTCACATGGGAAGATATAGAGAACATAATAGATGAGAACTGCAATCAGATGCAATACATCCCTGATGCAGTTATAGGTATCAAATCCGGTGGAGCATTAATAGCAAATTATGTTGCAAAAGCAATACAGGTTGACAAAGTTGACTACATGTATATCTCACATTATTCTGCAAAATCACAAAGCGTGGTAAAATCAACACTAACTGCATACAGAAACAGTGCAACAATAATGGAAGAACCAATAATTGATGTAAAAGACAAGAAAATACTATTGGTAGATGACCAGACAGCATCAGGATCAACACTAAGAGTAGGTATTGACTACTTTCTGAGCTGCGGTATCAAAGATGTAAAAACATTCTGCTTATACGCAAAAAAAGGGACAAATGTAGATTATTGCACAAGAGAAGGACTCATGGTATATACACCATGGGGAAAAGATGCTTAAGGGGGAATAAAAATGATAAAACTAGAAAAATTAGTCGATTTCAAAGAACTAAAGAAAGAGAATATGAAAAAAGGACATGAACTTGTTCTTGTCAGCACAAAAACACTTCGGCGATATCTACGGATGGGATGAAAAGAAAATAATAGATAATAGAGAAGATTTCTCTATCTAAAAACAACAAGATGGGGCATAATCAAAACTTTCATGGACTCTCCACCCTTAGCAGTAAGCTCAAAACCTTCGATGATTTCCTCAAGAGGAAATTTATGACTTACCATATCCTCAACCTCTACCCTCTTATGTTTTATGAGCTGTAAAGCATTATACAAATCTTTAGGCGCTGCACCATAAGAAGTCAGAACCTTAACCTCATTTCTCCAAAACTCATTAACAGGAATAATAACATTAACATATTGGTCAGCAGGAGCAAAGAATTCTAAAGAACCTCCACGCTCAACAGATAATAATGCCTGATCAATAGCATGCTTATTACCAGTACATAAAAAAACCTTATCAAATCTTTC
>JAHIPG010000211.1 GCA_018894775.1 Nanobdellota archaeon | reverse complement strand
TAGGCCAAAAGTGGCGAACTCAAGTTGATAAGAGCGGTGAAAAATACATCCCAAAAATAAACATATTGAGGAGTACAAGGTTATTTTTACCCGGGATGCATAAGGATAAAGCTGCGGAAGGCAGTCCGTTTATTGCAAGATATGTTCTTTCTAAGGAATATGACAGAAATGCAAGTCAAGAAGCCATAGGATTTTTGGTTGCGAAGGCCATGAACGAGACGATAAGCATTGATGCTGATGTAGGCGGTAAGGTTAGAATGGCAATTATTGACAAAAATGGATTGCGAATACTCACTGATGAAGCAGTAAAACGATTTTTGGACGGCTCGGAAGAAGACGAACGAATTAAGTTGCGGTCGGAAAGAGAAGTTTTGGAAAAACTTATTAGGGAGTAATTCATTTTCTCCAGAAAAGCATTATATCGTGATTTTGTTTTAGATTTTTGGTTGTTGCCAATTCAGCATATATCGCCTTCCCTCGCCTTCTTTGACTAACGGAATTTTTTGTAATCTTAATTGCATGGCCGCAGTCTTCAAGACCCAATTCTTCACAAATATTTGATAGTTTTCTGGACAGAGAAATAAACTTACCTTTCATAACTACGTTGCCTACAAGGATACATAAGTGCTTGTCTTTTTTCAAAATTCTTTTCGATTCCATTATGACAAGGCGCATACTTTCTAAGAATTCGTCTAATGAAAGCCTTGAAACATCCCTCTCTTTCTTAGAATATTTAACCATGCCTAAGTAGGGTGGATGAAGAAAGACTAAATCAGCTGAAAAATCATCCATTGGAATACATCTGCTGTCGTTTTCCACTATATCTTTTCTAGTTGGAGTTAAGTCAAATGCTCTGACTTTTCGGTTATATGCTTTGCACACATCAATTGTTGTTCCTGAACCTGCCATTGGATCTACAATTAAATCATCTTTACTGGTTAGCCTTAATATACATTGTTCAACCACTTGCGTTGGTGCATTCCCATGAAAGTTTGCATCGCCCGCATAATTATCTCTATTTCCAAAATCCCACACGGAAGATAAAATTACTCCTGCATCGGTGGCTTTTTTCAATATATTTAATTTCTTTTTCATATTTTTGCTTTTCGCTACCGCCGCTAAAGCATTCTTCAAAATGTCTTTTTCATATCTCTTTTTTCTATTAATGACTTGCACCATTTTTTCGTTCACAAAAGGGTTGTTCAGTTCAACTAATTGAACGGCTATATCTAAGGGCAATGCCTTTTCTACTACTGCTTGCTTTAGTTCATCTGGTAATTTGACTATATCTAGATCACAGCATATTTTCATCCTGCATCCTCCTGCATATATTAATATATGTGTGGTTGTATTTAAAAAGCTTCCTGCATCCTCCTGCACCAGCACGCATATGTAGTGCCTAACTTTCTGAGAAGTGTTTTCACTTATCTTGATATGATCAAATCAATCAATTGATAGAAAAATGGAGCTTTATGTAGGAGATTCGGTCTCAATTATATTGGCAGTTGTCGGTATTTTATCAATAATTATATCCCTTATCATCAGTGATAGAAGCCTCAAAAAGGCAGATGACTTGAATGATAAAATTTTAAAGCAAACAGAAGAAAACTTATTAACTCAGTTACAATATGCAGATAGTAAAAAAGCACTATTCACCTTACATAAGGTATTGAAAGAAAGTAAGACCTACGCTGACTTAAAGGTAAATTTTTCTAATTTTTTAAACTCCCTAGATGGTCAGTTCACACCAATTGAAACTAAGAGAGGTATATATGAAAAATTTAATGCGATGGATGAGTATATCAATAAGAATGACCCAGCTAAGCAAGCTGAAGAAGAATATTTTACTCATATGGAGGAACATCATGAAGCAGAGTATGGAGAATACTTGCGCTTGAGAGATGAAGAGCGCAGTAGATGGAGCCAGGTTGAACACTTTGAATATGATTTTTCAGAAAAGATGGATAGTCTGAGGGCAGATATAGATAAAGAAATTAAAAAGCACCTAAGTAAACCAACTAAAAGAAATTGAAGATTGAGGGTAAATAGATATCACATATGCTTGCTAAACTCTGCCTCAACCCCCAACTCAAACATCTTCCCCCCTCCCGATTTGAACGCCACCCCCCCTCAAACCACCACAACCTCCAACTCAGTTTCTTC
>JAHIPG010000210.1 GCA_018894775.1 Nanobdellota archaeon | reverse complement strand
TGATTTTATCCTTTTTAAAAAATATATTTCAAATTCTATTTTATAATAAGGAGTATTATGCGGGAGACAGGGTTCGAACTGATTATAGATATATCAAAAGAAATAATCATTTTCCTTGCTTAACAAGAATTTCCATTCATTATCAACATGTTTCTGCATTTCTGTAAGTTCCTTCTCATCCATACCCTTAAATCTTCCCTGAGTTTTATAATATTCCTTCACAGGATTGAACTTATCAAACTTCTTTGTAAGAATGAATTTACCATGCTCTATCTCATACAATGGCGTTACACCAGTCTCTACAGCAATCTTAGCTATAGCAATAGTCTGTGAAGGATCATATTTCCACCCAGGAACGCAAGGTGAAAATATCTGAACATAAGAAGGACCATCCTGGCTTAAAGCCTTTTTTACTTTCTTTACAAAATCTTGAGGATAAGCAACGCTAGCAGTTGCGACATAAGGCATACGATGAGCTGCTAATATGAAAGGTAAAGGTTTCTTATATTCCTGTTTAGCATGAATCTTCTTACCAAAAGGGGTAGTTGTAGTATAAGCATACTTGGGTGTTGAACCACTACGCTGAATCCCAGTATTCATATAGGCTTCATTATCATTACAGACATAACATACCTTATGACCTCTTTCAATCATACCAGAAAGAGACTGAAGCCCAATATCAAAAGTACCACCATCTCCTGCAAAGACAAGAATATTAACATTCTTTCTCCTGCCTAACTTTTTCAAAGCCCTATCAATACCTGAAGCGTCCGCAGGACCACACTCAAAAGCAGTATGAATATAAGGGACTTGCCATGCGGATAAAGGCGTAGCAGTTGAAATTACCTCCATACATCCAGTGCTCTGTACTACTATTGTATCCTTTCCAGCAGCCTTCAAAGCATACCTAATAGCTAAAGCAGAACCACAACCAGCACATGCACTATGCCCTTGTGAGAATAATTCTTCTTCACTCATACCAAGAATCATCCTAGCCATTCTTCGCCTCCCTTATCCTTATCTTCCAAAGCTTTTCTAAGCATGTAATGAGTTACGTCACGACCACCAAGTCCAGCTACATAACTCCTCAATTTAATATTTTTACCATATAAAGCTGATTTAATCTCATTAAACACAATAGGCTCATTACCCAAAGATACAGCCTTATCAATTACCAAAAGATTCTCAACATCTTTGGTAACATCCAGAATATTCTCTGTAGGGAAAGGCCTAAAACATTTAATCTTAATCATACCAACCTTCTTGCCTTTCTTACGATAATCATCAATAACTCCTCTAACTGTTGTACACAATGAACCCATACAAACATAGACTATTTTGGCATCGTCCATCTTATAAGTCTCAATAAGACCATTACCATAACTCCTATTAAACTTAGACTTGAATTCCTTATTGACATCTACAATCTCTTTAAGCGATTCTTTCATCGCATCATGCTGCTGCTTCTTAAAATCCTGATAAGTATTAGGAAACGCAATAGGACCCATAGTCACAGGCTTCTTAGGATCTAAAGAAAACATAGGCTTATACTTAGGCAAAAACTTATCAACCTCTTTTGAACTAAGAATATCTGCAGGCTCCCACACATGGGTTAAGCTAAAACCGTCTACGCAAACCATTGCCGGAAGAAAAGTCTTCTCTGCAACCTTAAAAGCCTGAATGATAGTATCAAATGCCTCTTGAGTACTTTCGCAATAAAGCTGAATCCAACCAGAATCTCTTACAGCCATACTGTCAGAATGATCACACCAAATGTTGATAGGACTTGAAACAGCTCTGTTTGCAATAGCCATAACTATTGGCAGTCTCATACCAGATGCTACAAAAACCATCTCACTCATCAATAAAAGCCCTTGAGAGTTTGTTGCAGTAAAAGTTCTTGTACCTGCTGCTGAACTTCCTATAGCTGCTGACATAGCAGAATGCTCTGACTCCACATGAATCATCTCAGAATCCAAACTACCTTCGTTGATGAAGTCTGCAAGCCTTTCAACAATGTGGGTCTGCGGAGTGATAGGAAACATTGGGATGACTGCAGGCTTACAAAGCTTAACAGCTTCTGCAATAGCATGGCTGCACTCAATTACCTTTTTCATTTCTTCTCCTTATTCATAACAATACACTTAACAGGACATTCTTTTGCGCAAATGCCACAGCCCTTACAGAAATCAAAATCAGTATCCTGCCTTTTACCATCCTTCTGAGGGATAGAAATATCAGGACAGAACTGCCAACAGCGCATACACTGAATACATTTTGTCTTATCCCAGTAAGGCCTAAAAGTACGCCAGTCACCAGTCTTATAATGCTTAGTACTTCCCGGTTCTGTGATTACTCCACCAATATTCAATTTCTTACTCATTTTTTCACCGCATCATAAACAGCCTTTACAGCATCCTTATTCTTCTGAATAACCTCAGGCTTGCCTTTAAGACCAAACAAATCATCAATCGCTTTATTTATAGATTTCAGAGTGATAATACCTGTAACCTTAGCAAATGCGCCAACCATAGCCACATTAACAAACGGCTTGCCAATTATCTCCATAGCCTTAGATGTTGCATCAACATAATAAGTCTCTTTCTTCAAAGATATACATCTAGTGCAGTTTACAATGACAGATTTTTTGACACCCTCACAAACGTTCAATGATTGTAATAAAGTAGGATCCAAAACTATAGAATAATCTGGGAAACAAATCTCTGTCCTGTCCTTTATCTCCTTATCAGACAATCTCACATACGCCCTTACAGGACTACCAGCCCTTTCTACACCAAACATAGGAAAAGCCTGGCTCTGCAAACCGTCATAGAAGGCTGCTATTGCTATAATCTGCGATGCAGTCACAGCACCCTGTCCACCTCTTCCGAGAATCCTTACTTCTGTCAACATGTTATCATCACTTTTTTATTAGATAATACAAAAAAAGTTCTCTTAAATAAACATTTCGCTTTTACTGATTAAAACACCTCAATAACTTTCTTTACTAAACCTGGATAATTATTAATAATATCAAATCTCTGCTTATCAAGAGATTTCTGCTTTGCCTCAAAATCTACCTGATCATACTTCTTTTCAGGATGAAATATTACAGAATCAACATTCTCAATCTTCTTAGGAACCATAAGCCCTGTATGTTTTGATAGTACCCATCCAACATTACCCCTCATCACTCCATCAAGAATGTTCAGGCTATCCTTTAAGCCAATCTCATGATACGAATCACCCTCACCAATACCACCTGTATTGATAAGATAGCAATTTATCTGAGGATTAGCCTTCAACAATTTATAAAATATATTCGCATGATCAGTCTTATCACCTGCTACAAAAGGATCATAAAAAAATACATTCTTAATCTTTCCAACCTGAGTAGGATCTCCTGCTGACGATTCCATAGACTGGCCTAAAACCATGAATGCTGTCGCCTGCTCAAGTGTAAGCTTTGCGATAGCAGGAATTATATTCCCCCTTGTTATCAAGAAAATATTATTTATCTTATCAACATTGATATCCTTACTTGCGTTCGCAAAATCTCTCCTTTCAACCACTGCCCTACCATTTGCTGTTCTCTCAACATTATAAAAATCAAACTCTCCATTATCATCAACATAAACATTCTCCAAGAAAGTATTCGGACTTAAACAACCATTATATGTCTCAATCTGGTCCTCAGGATTCAAAGAATCTGTCTTTACAAAAACACCTCCAGCTTCAAATCCACGAAAAGAACCATCTTTGTATAAAATTCCCCCATCATCCTGGACAAGGAAAGATTTTTCTTTATCTTCTTTTGCCAATACCCTGCAAGTCAATGAAGTCTTGCCGTTAGCGCTTAATGCAACGAACAATGATGATTTATCCTTATAACTCCCATCAGCCATCTTAAAATGATCATTTCTGCAGCCAGCATGCAAGAATAAAGCACCTCCTTTCTGCTTAGCCCTATAATCTTCACCTGTGAAAACGCCCTTCTTCCACTCACCAAGATAATTGCTATTCCTCACAAACTTAATCAAACCACCTTTAGAAGTAAGATAATTCCTGATGGTAATATCCTTATTAGGAAGTGTCTTTGATTTATTCTCCTCAAAAGACTCGTCAAAGAACATTATTATCTGATGGGTAGGATTCTTAAGAGGTTTATCAACAGGCTTGAAAAGTTTTAAACCACCATAAGGCATATGGGCAAACTTTTCAGGAATTATCAGTCTAGCAGTAATATCTTCGCTTCCATCACCCACAATAACTTCAATACAGACAAGGTTCTCTTTACCTAATCTTTTTTTAGCCTGTTTAAGCAATTCTTTTTCTTCTTTACCAAATTTAGTATCAATATTATTTGTCGTAAACATGGCAGCCCTTGAAGTAGGCTCTGAATGAGCCATTATACTCCCATATTTTGTTAGCGTAACTTCAGGTTCTTTAAGCGCTAATTCCTTTAATTCTTGACTACTAAGATTTAGTCTTAGTCTACCTTCTTTTTTAGCATATTCATAGATTTCTTTAGCAGTTTTTTCAAATTCGTTTACCATATATTCCGAACCTCTTTAATTAAAAAAGAAAAATTATTTTTTCTTTGCTGCCTTATTCAACGCATCCATAAGCTTCTTGACATCAATACCATGAGCCTCTGCGCCCTGCGCAACTGTCTCAAATTGTGCAATGCCACATCCGAAGCAGCCCATCCCATGCTCTAAGAATACTTCAATAGTTTCAGGGTGCTTGGCAACCACTTCAGATATTGTCATTTTTTTCTGGATTATTAATTTAGAAACTTTCTTTTTAGCAGTCTTTTTCTTTACAACTTTCTTCTTTACGGTTTTTTTCCTTACAGTTTTTTTCTTTTTTGCTGGCATGATAATCACCTTATTATGCACAGAATAATATATAATGATTTTTAAAGGTTTCTTATTACTAAACTTTTGCGTTTTTTGTGCGAAAGTTTTAAGTAATTCTTTTGTTTGTTGGGTTTAGAAGGCTTTTAGGGTGTTTTTGGAGGGGGGGATAAGGAGGTGGTTTTG
>JAHIPG010000209.1 GCA_018894775.1 Nanobdellota archaeon | reverse complement strand
TGCATCCACTATGAAAGAACCAATGCTCATAACCTCTGGATGTGGACAAGTTACAGATTATCTAAACTATGTGCAAACCTGTAAAGGCACTTTAACTTTAGATTCACAATCACAAAGTGTTTCTGGAATTGCTTTAAAACCTAAAGGTGCAAAGAAGTATGGATTAGAAATGGAAGAGGGAGATAAGCTAGATTTATCAATAAGGAACTCAAAAATGACTCTTGAAAGCGGTGAACTTACTGTAGATCTAAATAAAAATAGTATAGTTACTGTCCAAAATGGAGATAACAGAATAATCCATGTATATGATGAAAATGGGCCAAGGGTTGAAAGTATAGTTTTAGGGGAGTCAGATGTTAAACTTGTCACAAATACCCAGATTGAAGACTGGAATTGTGTGGTTGAAACAGACGAATCAGGAAATACTGTATCCTACTGCGGAGATGCAGTTTCTTCAGCTGAAACAAGTGTAACTGTGGGTGGAGCCATAACAGAAGTTACAGGAAACATTATCTTAAAAACAAAAAATTTCTTTTCAAAAATAACTAGTTTAGATAGTTCAACAACAGGAGCATTCTCATCAGAAATCACAGGTGCATTTGACTTCAAAAAATGTATAGAAAATGTCAAACAAAAAGCTGGTGAAGTAACAGATAAAGTAAAAAAGAAAGTTGAAGAATATAGTGAGGGTCTCAAGCAGACAAAACTTAAAATTGGGGATTATTATACTGATACTGAAAGAGAACTATATCCTGGAACATTAAAATCTATAGAGATAGAAGGTGCTAAATGTAAAACTTGTGCATATTATGAAATAAAAGGATTGGATACAGACGGTGAAAAAAAGATAACATACATAATATCCATAGACGAAAAAAGTGTTTCAGGAATTTTTGAAGAAGATGAATTCTTTAGTGATGGGCCTTCCGTAACAACATTTAACGAATATGAAGAACAAGCACTTGGTCTTAAACCTCCTGTATACGAGGGAGATATGTCAGAACTTGAAGAACGTATAGGTGAGCCTCCAGACTTAGAGCTGTATTCTAATGGTGTCTGGTATCTGAAAGATGGGACTATCTGGCAAGCGAAAGGGGATGGAACAGTGGAATGTACCAACTGTAATGATGAAGAAGAAGCTAAACATAAATCATTCTTCGAAAAATAAGAATAATATCTCTAGAACAAGAAAATTACATTACCAAATATCAAGGTAAATATAGCAGCCAATAAGAAAGACGGAACAAAAGGAATACCTTCTTTGATATAGACCTTCTTTACATTTGCTTTCTTCAAAGCCTTGATTTGATCCATCTCGAGACCAAGATCTTTTGGACCGCAGATTAGTTTCTTATTAACGTATACTGGTTTTGCAACCCAATCACCTTCTGTAAGCTTAGCAACAGTGAGCCACTTATACATACAGGCATTCTCAACTGCTTTAACAAAAGTAACTATGTAAGAATAAACTATGAAAAATAATCCTACAATAGCAAGAATGAACTTAAGATAAAATAAGTCAATAAGGAATATGCTTATAATTATAACTATACCTAAGCCAGAAGCAATCCTTCGTATCAATCTTTTTTTGATCAACATCTTTTTGAACTCTTTGACAAAATCCTTCCAATTTCTAATAGCTAGAAATATACTCCAGAATAATCCGTATAATGCACCAATAATCAGAATATTGATCCAGAAACCTATCAAGAAATTCTCACCATTAAAAGGGGATGAAGCAAAAACTACTCCAAGACCCATGATAAGTTTAGCATCCCCACCACCCCATTGTTTAGTATAATACATTATAAGTCCGATGATAACCATGATAATAAAACCAATAAGGCCATAACCAATATACCAAAAATCTAGGAATAATAAAGAATAGATAAGCCTAATTCCAAAACCAGATATGATAAGGCTGTAGCTCAGCCAGTCAGGAACCTCTCGAGTTTTAAGATCATGCACGGAAGCAAAGATTAAGGCAACGAAGCCGATAATCATGAGAAGCATATCACTGAGTATCATATAATATAATGTTGTGCATAAATTTATAAACCTTGTTGATAAGTCCTAAAACTATGATATCCATTATTGGAGGGGGGCCAGTAGGGTCATATTTAGCATCATTATTAGCACCTAAGAGACAGGTTGCTGTATTTGAAGAACACGATGCTGTAGGTCTTCCTGTACAATGCACAGGAATAACTACCCAAGCGTTAGCTAAAGTCCTTAACATAAGGAGACAATTCTTGGTGAATAAGGTAACTGCATCAAAAATATTCGCACCAAATGGGAAACACATACATGTCAAGTTGAAAAACCCTAACTTTATAATAGATAGGACAAAATTTGACAGATATGTTGCGGAAAAAGCACAGGAAAAAGGAGTAAAATATTATTTAGGTCATAAGTATAAGAACTGTACCAGAAAGAACGGAAAATTTGAACTTCATTTTCAAGATAAACATAAACCTTTCCAGACAGACATTCTTGTCGGAGCAGACGGACCGTTCTCTCCTGTAGCTAAAACAACAGGCCTTTGGAAGAATAGAAAGATGGCTGTAGGTGTACAGGCGAGGATGAGCGTAGATGCAGATCCTCAAACTGTTGAATTCTATGTGGGTAAAGGATATTTTGCATGGGTTGTACCAGAGTCAGACAAAGTTGGAAGAGTAGGAACAATATCCTATGCCAAACCTAACGATGTATTCAAATCATTCCTCAAAAGAAGGCGGCTTGAAAGATGCAAGATAAGAGAATACCAGTCAGGAGTTGTACCTTTGCATGATCCTAAAATAAAAACACAAGGTAAAAATGTCTATCTTGTAGGTGATGCAGCAACACAGGTTAAAGCAACAACATTTGGAGGAATCGTTCAAGGAATGATGGCTGCAGAAGAATTATCAAAAGCAATATTGCATAATAGAAATTATGAAAAGTTATGGAAAAAAAGAATTGGAAGGGATCTGAGAGTTGGACTTATGATGAGAAAAAAGATGGATAAGTTCACAGATAAAAAATACAACAAATTGGTTAATCTATTCACACAAGAGAGGGTGAGGAAAGTTCTGGAAAAAAGGGATAGAGATTATCCAACAAAACTTATGCTAGAATTATTAGTTAAAGAACCAAGGATTTTAGGATTACTCTTTTAGAATTTTCTTATCCCACTCACCATTCTTGAAATAATATCTTGTTATAGGATCATGGTCTACTAATTCATATGTGGCTTGATACATAATATCTTTAACCTTGAGAGTTGTAGGATGCTTAAGATAAAAATCTGATCCAATTATGTGTGCTGCACCAAAAACTGCCAAAATATAATCTCCATTAGCAAGATCTTTTTTGTCTAATAGACTTGGAAGTTCTTTCATACCTTTAGTTATTCCAACATTCCTATGATCTGTTATATGGCTGTAGAAAAGATACTCATTATCATAACTGTCTCTTTTAGCTTTATCTAAATCTCCTCCATATTTTATACTGTAATATCCTATTTTAGGTAATATGCTTGAGAATAATCCCGATAAAGCAAAGTAAGCTCCCCCAAACATCTTTGCGCTTGAGGTAAAGAACTTTCTTCTGTTGACACCTTTCTTAAATATACCATTGTCCTTCATATTCTTATTAAGGAGTTCTTCACGTACTTTGCTACCATGTATTATACTATATATAGCTCCACCAATACCTAATGCAACCTCTGCTGAAGCTGCTGGAGTTTCGATTGGATCAATATCGATAACTGGTTTGTCGTATTTTTTACATAAATCTCCTATTGTTGAAAAGAAAGCAGTATTTCCTGCTGCATGGTTACCATGTGATTTTTTGTAAAATTTTAAACCCATATTACATCCACCTTCAACAATCGTAACAGAACTATTTTTTACTAATTCTTCTAGTAAATCATAATTCACCTGTGCAGTTTCTCTTATATGGCTAACACCACATAATTTGAAATCCTCTCCGGATATTTTCCTATCAAGAAGAAGGAGATCAGTATGCTCAGTATCTACTGATCCTTGGAGATATGCTGCTTCCTCTTTGGTTACAGGGCCAGTATTCTCGCTATCATCAGTTAGAAAAGCCCAAAGACCGGTACCTGAAGAAGCTAATGAAGTACACATAGTTAATGAATTTACCACTGTTCCGCCTGTGATAAGTCCTTTTAGAAAATCCCTTCTTGAAATACCCTTATCCCCTGCCATAAATTTTGGGACACTAAGACGCTATATAAACCTTTCTATCATAACCACCAGTTAGTAATTAATCTTATACCTTAGAATCCCACCAATACCTCCAAGGCCCTGAAGTTTCTTACCAGCATCATGCTCTTCAGAAATGATAACAATGTCTCCGCCGCTCTGGTCAACTAATTTCATGATAGAGTCTAGTTTTTCATACTCTTCTTTTTTTCTCAATTCTTGGATCAATTTATCTGTAATCAAAAGATTCTTTATTGCGCCAGATTCAGCAGCACTCTTAGTCTGCTCCAATCCATAGACCGCAAGATTATTTTTAGAAATCTCAACCAATAATTCTTCAACCAAAGCAGTTTCCTTGATTACTCTCTCCTGTTTCAAAGCAGAACTGATCTCAGGACGTTTCAAAACTTCATTTATACCATTCTTGCCTGTTGCATTACAGGTAGATATAATAACTTTCGGAACTAAATCAGAATATTTCTGCTTCATGACTTTCATCAAGTCTTCCTTCCAGAAAGCAGGGCTGGCAATAACAATAACTTCAATATTATATCTTTCCACATATTCTTTCAATACAGAAATAACCTGTGTATAGAAATCTCCCTTAGCAGGTTTTGAATCCATCTCTTTTTTCTGCACATCTCCTTGTAATTCGCTAAGATAATCATAACCATATTTCTTGACCAGAGCAAAACAAGCTTCATCACGATCCATCACACATATCAAAACTTGGGAAGTCTTGTCTGAAGCTGCATCTTTGACCTTATCAATCTGGAAACCTAACCATTTCTCTTTGTTTATGGTTAAAGTTGTGTTCTCATTAACATCTATAGTATGATGAGAACCATGAGGAATATCATCTGGCCCTTCTGTGATAATGCCTGAAACACGTAAGGAGTTAGAATATTTGTGAAATTCAACCTTTTCAACCTCAATCATTAAGGTTACTGGTTTCTTTACAACATTGCTTTTCCTATCCCCTTCCTGACCAAGCTTTATTTTCCTTAATGTTCTAGCCTTGACAAGGTCTTTTGGCTCTATAATCTGGCTCAATACCCATAGATCATCCATATTATCTACTTTTATCTTACAGAAGCCTTTCCTAAAGTCAGAGCCTAATATTTTCATGTTATTATGTTAATTCTAAGATTATTTAAATTCTTTTAACATATAAGTTACATCTGATAAGTAGTAACAAAACGAAAGATTTAAATACGAATAAGCATAAAGTTTAAGCATGATAGCCGGATATCTAGTAAGAAGAAACGTGAAACCCTTTGAATATGGCCAAGAATTTGAAGCCAAACCAGAAGACTTACTATCATTATTCGCAAAAATCAATCTAAAAATAACAGTGAAATCACCTTATGAGCTGGAATGCATTAAAACATGTCCAGGTTTTAATGATGAAGAGCTAATATTTTGTCAAGATAACCTCCGTTCCTACCAAGAAAAGGGTGAATATATATTCCAAACAAGATACTCAAAATCACTTGAAAACATAAGAGATTTAGATAGTATGATATTCATCTCAGAGTCAACAAAAGCAAAATACCTAAATAAACCTTATAAAAAATTAGAGAAAATAGTGAAAGATATTGTAGGCAATGAAACTGAATGTATAGAAATTATGAAGAAATTCCATGATTTTGTAAGAAAGCATGTAAGAGAGAAAACAACTTCAAGCAGATCATTGAAAAGTATTGTAAAAGAACTCAAGAAAAAAGGTGTATATCATGGAAGCTGTAAAGAGGTAGCTACATTATATTCAGGTTTATGCGACTGTGTTGGCTTGCCATCAAGAAAGATAGTAGGAAAACATACAGAAGAAGAAGGAGGGCATGTATGGAATGAAGTAATGCTCCCTTATGATTATAAACGGATATGGGTTCCAGATGACGCAGCATTAGATCATTTCAACGAATTTGACCAACACATAATTCATGCTTATCTACCTGAAGCTAAAAATATATCACCAAAAAGGTTATTGGCAGCAATGATTGGCAAAAATCAAATCAAAATAAAAGTAGAGCAGGTGTAAAAAATGAAAAAAATCCAAAAAATAAGGTCAAAGAAAGCTTTAAATATAAAAAAGCGTTATGAATTTAGTATGAAATCTAAAAGAGCGCAAGCTACAGGCGCGGCTACTTTTGTATTAATCTTAGCATTATTCATGCTGGCATACGTATTATTGCTACCAGAAGAACAAAGAGACGAACTAATCGGAGACTTAGACTCAAAAACTCCTTTAGATAAGGAAGAAATAATAGTAGAAAGAGAAGGTGAAATAAATCTACTCTATACATCACCAGGAATGGTTTATACTTACGAAAAGAATGAGCTAATAATACCAATAAATTCTGTGACAGTCTATCATGCAACAGAAGAAGATGTCCAGGAGTTAGCAACTAAAATAAAGGTGTCAAAAAGCTGGTTCTCAGACAACCCAGAACTTCTAACATTCAGAATAGATGATAAAGAAGACCTGGAAGAATTACAACTGTTCTTCTTTGTAAACAGCGGAGAAGGAACAATATATATTAAATTTAATGGTTATACAGTCTTTGAAGGAGACATAAGTTCCACGGATTCACCTATTACACTACCTTCAGACAGAGTAAAAGTAACGAACGTATTAAAAATTGGAATGGCAAGTGGAGATTTCTCAGGAGACTCATACACATTATCTTCAGTATCAGTCAAAAAAGGCTTCAAATCAAAGAAAAGCTCAGAAAGCAAGACATTCCAGCTAACATCAAGTGAGAAAGCAGGCTTGAAGAAAGCAGAGTTGAAATACTTTGTAAACTGCCTAAAAATAGATCCTAAAGAACAAGGTGATTTGACAATCCTTATAAATGGAAGAGAGATAACAACTGAACATGTATTCTGCGATGCAGGAACACAGTCCCAATCAATAAGTACAGGATACCTAGTTTCAGGAAGAAATACTATAGAATTCAAGATAACCAAAGGAGAATACACAATTGAAGGAATAGACTTAGAGCTTCAAACTTCAGAAAAATATTATCCACAGTATAGCTTTGAATTAAGTGAAAACGATTATGAGTCAATCATGGGTGATAACCCTGATGAAGATTATTATGATGACTGTGTAGATGATGGCTATGCAGACTGCAGAGAAGACTGTCAAGGCTCAGAAGACTATGCTGAATGCAGAGATGATTGCTACAAAGATGTAAGGGATGACTGCAGAGATTCATATAATAACTATTATGGGTCAAATGACTTATACATAGAGTTCAATTTCCCAAACGATGAAGATAGGAAGAAGGCTACAGTAACAGTCAATGAATACCAGATAGCTTTCGACACAAACGATGATAACTATGTAAGAAAAATCTCATCCTACGTAGAAAGGGGATCAAACTACATCAAGATTATACCAAAAGTTAACTTTGAGATAAGCAGTCTTAAAGTTTACATAACTGATAAAGAATAAAACAAGGAGGTAGAGTTCAATGAAACTCACTTATGCTATAATACCAGTTTTAGTAATCGCACTTCTTTTAACAGGTTGTGCAACCACAACAGAAAAAACACCAAGAAAATTAACAGATTATGTTGGTGGGACAGGAGGGCTATCGATAGAATTTGAAGATGAAGCTCCTCCAGGACAAGTTTTTGACGATGGAGAAGAAGATTTCTTCATAGCATTAAAAGTTGAGAACGAAGGAGAATACACCATTGAAGAAGGAGGGATTATCGCTTCTCTGAGTGGAATAAGCAAAATAGACTTTAGCTTAGCATCATTACATAAAAAAAGCAATTTTGATTTAGAAAGAACCTATTTAGACAGGAGTGGTGGAATTGATACAATTGATTTCGGAGATGCAAACTATAAAGTAGATTTAGCATCAGACTTTTCTACCAGAATGATTGCAGATGTATGTTATGATTATAGGACTGTAGCTGCAGCAGCAATATGTCTGAAAAAAGATACAAGGCAGCATAAGACAGCAGACGCATGTCTAATTACCAATGAAGACATTCCATTCGAAAACTCAGCAGCACCAATACAAATAACAGATATAGACGAAGCATCATCCGGATCAAACAAAATAAAATTAAACTTTGTAATAGAAAATGAAGAAGCAGGATGGTTCTATAAGCCAGGAACATTCAAAACAGAATGTATCCCTGATGACGCAAATAAAGAAGAAAATTATGTATATGTAGAAATAACCGACCCAGCAAACAGGTTAAGATTCCAATGTAGCGCATTAGGAGACGACAACAAAGGAGAAGTCAAAATGTACGATGGCAAGAAACAAATCAGTTGTACATTAGACACAAATGGGTTGCAAGAAACAGCATATGAACAACTTATTGACATAAAGGTTGATTACATGTACAGAGGCGCTGTAGAGAAAGAAATAACAATACAGAACGCAGACGTTTACTAAACGTCTTTTATTTCTCTTTTTTTATTTTAACTAAAATTATCCAAACTAGATTGTTTGATAGAACTCGTTTCTCCATTTAAATTAAACTTAGCCCTACCATAAACTCCATCATATCCTGGTTTAACATAGATATTTCCTTCTCTCAATTGAATGATAGCCTTAGCAATATTCTCATCAACAACAGATTTTAATTTCTCGAAAGGAACATCCAGAAGAACATTCAGTTCAGAATTAAAGGAATCTATAAGCTTGTTAAAGACCCCAAATACTTTCTTGGAACTAGGACTTTTAATACCCAGAACTTCAGCAATAACTTCAGATAAAGGGATTAAAGATTTGAAAGGCTTAGCACCTTCTGGCTTAAAACCTTCTTTTCTGTCAGCAAGTTCTTCAATCCTATTAAGCACACCAATAGTCAAAGGCTTACCACACTTAGGACAGATTTTATTCAACTTATTTGACTCTTTAGGTTCAAGGCAAACATCACAAGCACGATGACCATCAAAATGGTACTTGCCATAAGAAGGATCAACCTCAATAGTCTCAGTTAAACCTTGTTTGGTTCTCAAAGCATTAATTATACTTTTGTAATTGAGCTCTATATCAAAAACTGTGAGCTCTCTGCCCATACGCCAAGGCCAAAAACTGTGAGAGTCAGAAAAAGAAACTAAAGCATACTTATCTAATTGACTTAATCGCCAATTCATAGCAGGATCGCTTGAAAGACCTGTTTCCAGAGCATGAATATATTTTGCCTGGTCTTTATAACAATCTTCAACACTGTTGAAACCAGAATTAGATCCGAATAAAGAGAACCAAGGGGTCCAACAGTTATGAATGCAACAAAATTCAGCAACATAAGAATTATCTTTTTCAACCTCTAAATTATAGACTTTACCTTTATACTCTTCTAATCCTATTTTTCTTAT
>JAHIPG010000208.1 GCA_018894775.1 Nanobdellota archaeon | reverse complement strand
GGATAAAGCCAGATTATTACCTGTTTCTGAAAGAGTTAAAAGTTTATTTGGGAAAGATAGCACATCAACGTCTACATATAAGCGGAAAAAGAAAGAAAAGCAGTTGACTTTGTTTGATGAACTGAAGACGGTGCAAGAAGAAGATTGGTCTTTGGGTGATACAAAAGCAGAGGTTGGTAAAACTGTTTTAGATAGATTGCACCAGTCAATGATTTTGTTTGGAGCTGGAAGAGGAGCGGCTTTAAGGAGATTCCTTGTAGAAGAAGGAGTTGGCAAAGATGAGCGCTTTTGGCGATTAGCGCAGGCACTATCCGCGTTCTATCCATCATCAACTGATGAAAAAAGATGGGTTGATGGAGTATTAGCTAAGAAAAAATCGTTTGGATTATAGAATATTATTAAGCCATAAACGGAGGAAAATATGGATTTAAAACCTTGGTATAAGTTAGTGTCTCCTAGAGAGGATTTGAGAGAGGGAAGGCCTCTTGATGCTTCTGAATTTGCAGTACATCTTGATCAGATTAGAGATAAAAGAGCTCCTGAGGATTATCAATCACCTGAAAAGTTTTTTGAACGCACATATCTAACAGAAGGCCTCAAAACACTCTTGGTTGAAGTTGTCCGGCGGCTTAATGGAATTAAGCTGGAAACATCGGCCGTGTTTAACATGACTACCCAATTTGGCGGGGGTAAAACACACGCATTGTCTTTGCTTTATCATCTTGCTAAAGGTGGTAATAAAGCTAAGGAGTGGAAAGGAATTTCTTATATTTTTGAAGAGGCTAAAGTAACTTCTATTCCTGAGGCAGCTGTGGCCGTGTTTGTAGGGACGGAGTTTGATTCTATAGCAGGAAGGGGTGGCAGTGATGGAACGCCGTTAAGAAAAACACCTTGGGGGGAAATTGCTTTTCAGTTAGGTGGGGAAGAAAAATTTAATTTAGTTAAAGAACATGATCAAAAGCTTATAGCTCCTTCAAGTGAAGTGATACGTAAATTATTTCCCGCGAAGAAACCCGTGTTGATTTTGATGGATGAGCTAATGAATTATTTTAGTAGATTTCGAAGAATAGGGCTATCTGCTCAATTTTATGATTTTATCCAGAATCTTTCTGAAGAAGCAAGAGCAAATGATAATGTTGTTTGTGCTATCTCTGTACCCGCATCTGAGCATGAAATGACAGCAGAGGACGAATCTGATTATTTGCGAATAAAACATTTATTAAACAGGCTGGGGAAGGCAGTTATCATGTCGTCTGAAGGAGAAATATCAGAGATTATTCGCCGAAGACTTTTTGAATGGGGTGGATTGCCTCCAGAAGCGCATAAAGTTGCTGAGTATTATGCTGATTGGATAGTTGAACATAGACAACAAATTCCTAGCTGGTTCCCTGTTGACAATGCCAAGGAAGTATTTCTTGCTACGTATCCGTTTCACCCTGTAGTTCTATCAGTTTTTGAGCGGAAGTGGCAGTCTCTTCCAAGATTTCAAAGAACAAGAGGGGTTCTACGATTGTTAGCCCTGTGGGTTTCACATGCTTTTCAGTCAGGATTCAAAGGGGCATTAAAAGATCCTCTTATAACTTTAGGAAGTGCCCCGTTAGAAGACCCAATGTTTCGAACGGCAGTCTTTGAACAATTAGGTGAACCAAGGCTTGAAGCGTCAATAACAACCGATGTTGTGGGTAAAAAAGGGTCACATGCTGTTAGATTGGATAAAGAATCTGTCGAAACGATTAAGAAGTTTCATCTACATCAACGAGTAGCTAAAAGTATATTTTTTGAGTCAAACGGAGGACAATTAAAAGCTGAAGCGACTCTACCTGAAATTCGTCTTGCTGTATCTGATCCTAATTTAGATATAGGAAATGTTGAGACCGTATTAGATTCGCTCACGCAAACCTGTTATTTCCTATCAGTTGAAGGGAACCGGTATAAATTTAGTCTTTCGCCTAACCTCAATAAGCTGTTAGCTGATCGTAGGGCAAGTATTCAAAAGGAGGAAATTATACATTTGGTTAAAAGCGAGATTCAAAGCGTTTTTGCTTCTGGCATGGGTGTTGAACGAGTTTTCTTCCCAGAGCAAAGCAATCAAATACCAGATAGATCTGCTTTAACGTTTGTTATTCTTAGCCCTGATTTATCAATAAAAGAAGAAACAAAAGTTTTTAAGGTTATTGATGAGATGACGCAGCAATACGGTAAATCTGCCAGGTCTTTTAAAAGTGCGTTAGTCTGGATAGTAGCGGATAATGATTTTTCTTTATATGATGAAGCCAGAAAGCAAATAGCCTGGGAGGCAATTCAGTCAGAAGGAGATGAGTTAAAACTTGATGAGACACAAAAAAAACAACTCTCAGGACATGTGAAAAGAGCTGAGCGTGATTTAAAAGAATCTATATGGAGAACATATAAGAATATAATCTTTCTAGGTAAGGATAATAAGTTAAAAAAGGTAGACTTGGGGTTAGTTCATTCAAGTGCTGCTGAAAATATCATTACATTAGTGTTGGATCGTTTAAGACAGGATGGAGAAGTCGAGAAAGATATTAGCCCTAATTTTGTAGCTAGAAACTGGCCTCCTGCGTTTATTGAATGGAGCACGAAATCACTAAGAGACGCCTTCTTTGCATCGCCATTATTTCCTCGACTATTAAACTCCGAGTCTTTAAGAGATACTATTGCAAGAGGAGTCGAAAGCGGTATATTAGCCTATGTAGGAAAGACTGAAGATAACAAATATTATCCTTTTTGTTACGAGGAGACAACGTTGTCTTCAGATATAGAATTTTCTGATGACATGTTTATCATTCAGAAATCAACAGCGGAAGAGTACAGAAAAAATCAAACTATTCCGTCTCCAGAGGGTCAGCCCGAGCCTGGAAAACCTACTGGGGGAGAGGTAACACCTCATGGAGGTACTCATCCGGGGACTCTTTTCCCTCCCGAAACAGGGGAAGGCAAAGAGGTATCATTGCTAAAGTGGTCGGGAGAGGTAATACCTCAGAAATGGATGAATTTCTATACGAAAGTATTGTCTCGGTTTGTTACTGGAAGTGGTTTAAAACTTAAAGTCGAAATAGAGGTTAAACCAGAAGAAGGTATCCCTCAGCAAAAAGTTGAACAGACTAAGGTGGCATTGAAAGAATTAGGATTAAATGAAGAGGTCGAAACTAAAGATTAAGACAGGACTATCTTTAGGCTTATCATATGGATGATTTATTTGATGAGTTTCTTGGATATGATTTTGCTATGGGTACAGATGTCATAAAATGCCCACATTGTAACGCTGACGTGCCATGTAGTTTGTTTTTCGATGATGAGGTCGAGTGCCCGAGATGCGGGAAGAAATTCCGGAAGGATAATAAATAAAAGTGAATTTGGAAGTTTCCCAAAAAAGTCGGGAAGCGGTTATTTAGAAGACAGATGAGCAAGATTAGCGATTTGACAGATAAAGAGCTTACAGACGTACTTACTTATACTGGATTAATTTTGGTCGCGTTTGAATTGGTCAAGAGCCTGATTATAAAGCCAATTAAGGCATTTTATTTGTGCGCGACGTTTGGAGAGGGGTTGCCGTTTAAGACCTACGAAAAAGATGTTTTGCTTCGACATAAGAATGAGTTTGAAGCATGCCTTTTATATTTACGTGATTTCATGAAGGTTATAGATTCTGATGACGTTTTGGTTATTCAGGAACTGAGAAAACATCGAAATGATTTGGCGCACAATATTGCACACAAACTGCAAACTCAGGAGATTGAACAGGATGTATTTTTGTTGGAAAAAGTAAGCAAGACTTTGTTCAAGCTCAGCAATCATCAAATGTACATAGAGATAGGTGCAGATCCAAAGTTTCAGAACAAGGGAATCGATTGGGAATCTGCAAAAGGGCCCGAGTACGTTATATTTAAAGAAGTACTCGATAAGATAAAAGTATTTGAAGCTAAGTTTTAGAACTATAGTCGGGCGAGATATGCATTTTTTAATCATTGCAAAAATAGTCGGATCCCGCGTAGAAATAAAATACGATATGCGAGTTATCTAGTTAGTTAAGATTTAGGAAAACAGTATGTCATGGACATCTAAACACTTAAAATGGCTTTGTGATACGGGGAAGCGGTTAAGAACGCCTGATGGAAAAGATGTTGAAATTTGGGAGTTTAAACATAATAACGACGACGCAGTATTTTCAGCATGGGCGAAGCACTTTAGGAACCATTATTGTTTTGATACTGAAATAGATATTCTTCGTTGCGGTACTGGCTATTCTCGTAGCGAATATCTTACCAATATCAAGCTTCCAGATAGTTCAGTTGCCCCGGGCCCTAGTATTCGTGCAGGGGATTTTGGTGAAATATTGGTAGCCGATTATCTTCAATATATCCTCGGTTATTCTGTTCCACGTAGGCGTTATGCCGAAAAAAGTGTTCGCAATGAATCTACCAAAGGTTGTGATATCATCGGATTTAAGTATTTTCATAATGGCATGGATGAGAAAGATGATGTTTTGGCAATTTTTGAAGCGAAAACCCAATTTTCAGGAACTATAGCTAATCCACGACTTCAAGACGCTGTTAATGATTCGACTAAAGATCAAATAAGAAAAGCAGAATCCCTTAACGCGATTAAACAACATTATGTGAAACAGAATTTGATTGATGATGTTGAGAAAATTGCGCGATTTCAGAATTTAGAGGATCGGCCTTATCGGGAAATATACGGCGCTGTAGCCTTATTCTCGACACAAGTTTTAAATGAAACCAAAATAGCAGAAACTAAAACTAAACATCATCCCCACGCAAAGGAACTTGTTCTTCTGGTGTTCCATGGCAATGATATGATGACTCTTGTTCATGAACTTTATCGGAGGGTTGCCGATGAAGCCTGAGCAAGCATCAAATAGGTTGCTGGGTATTACGCGTTCCAAAGCGAAGATGTATGAATACAACGTGCCAGCGCAGTATCATATCGATATTCCTCGCGATCCTTCGCGACTCTTTCCGCTTGCAATAGGTTTACTCGGAGATTTTGCGTCTCGGCTAAATTACAATACGATTGATAAATCGGTACTGACCGAGATGCGGGATAATTTACATTTTTCCGCATATTTCTTTGATGCATATTGTGAGTCGAAACTAAAACGCGATCTAGATCCATATCTTTTACTACTGAGCTCAGCATCTTATTATCTTTGTGATTTGCCGGGTAGTTCTGGTGTTTTATCAAGTCGTCTTGAAGGTAATGATCATAATTTGGATTGTTTGGGACTCGAGAAAATGCTGTCGTGGCTTTTAAAGGGTGATTTCTCAAGGCAACTTGATAATCCCAATGGAGTCTATGGTAAATATATTAACGACCTTGCAAATTGCCTAGTCGGTTTCTTTGGTGACGGAGCAGGAAGGAGGGAGGTTTTTAAGAAGTCAGAACAACTTATTAATTATGTTTACGCGAATGGTTCCCCTAGACAACTACTTTTTGCCGATTTGATTTGCGCTTTAGTTAAGAAGCGGTTAACGAATTCTACATGGTATTGCCTTCCTCTGTATTCTGGGATTTCAATTGAATCATGGCGACCCATTTTAAAGAAGGGAACTTTTATAAAGGAATTTTGGCCAGCTCAGCATCTTCTTGGAGAACGAGGAGTTTTTAGCGGAACATCGGCTATAGTCCAAATGCCAACCAGCGCAGGTAAAACTCGAGCCATAGAGATTATCATCAGGAGTTCTTTTCTTTCTGGTCGGACAACGCTGACAGTAATCGTTGCTCCTTTTAAAGCTTTGTGCCACGAAATTAAAAGTAGTCTTGTCGAAGCATTTTATGATGAGGCGGTAAGTGTCGATGAACTTTCCGATGTTTTACAGACAGATTTCGAAGTAGATACGTTGTTACGAAGGAATCAAATCT
>JAHIPG010000207.1 GCA_018894775.1 Nanobdellota archaeon | reverse complement strand
TGGGTGTGAAACCTGAGTATCAGAATCAAGGCGTGGGTTCTGCGTTGATCAAGTATATTACTGAAGAGTTAAAATCTCAAGGTATCAGATTGCTGCAGATTAAGACACTTTCCGAAGATGCTGAGTATTCTCCTTATGAGAAAACACGACGATTCTATGAGGAGATGAGGTTCATACATATAGAGACAATTGATCCCTACCCCGGATGGGCGCCTGACAACCCATGTGCAATCTATGTCAAGATATTATAGGTCTGTTAATTTATGGTTAGTATAATTATCTTTTTAATTTGTTTACATAATCTTTCAGTACTTGTTTAAATTGCTCAATACTATTATGTTCAGCAACATTATTCAAAGATATTATTGAGTACCTATTTTCGTTTGCCTCAAACTCAAAGCTGGGAATAAGTTTTAAGTTTTTAATAAATTCTCTAATAATTTCAGGGTTTTCTTTATATAAATTAAGAGTTGGAAATGGTAACATTAAATCACCATTTGAAAAAATGGAGAAGAGACTTACTTTTTTATTATTTATGTTTATTTTAGGGGTTATTGAACCTTTATCAATCCCTGTACCAAAGCTTATTTCCTCAGCAAATGTATTTCCAAATTCATAGAGATTTTCAATAATGTTTAGTACTTTTTCAGAGTTTCTTTTTCTTACATCTTCAAAAAAAGAATCTTTATTCCATTTTTTTCTCATTCCACTTGAAGTTGTAACACCTACTGACTTTCTTACTTCATTTCCAAATAATTTTGGGATCATAATCTCTAAATTATCAAATTGATAATAATCTAATTCTACAGCAAAAAAATCAAAATTACTATTTTGATTAAGATATATAATCAAATCACGCAAATGGTCAGAAAGTTTATCCATCAAAACTACAAATTTGAAATTACCAGATTCTAAATCAGATTTCATTTTTCCATAAATATTTTGAACATCTTCCTCACCTATTTCATAAAAAGACATTACTTTTTCAGCAAAGGACGTATTAAAATTTTGACGTACCCCATTTTCAATTTTTAACAAAAAATCTTCAAACTTTATATAATGTTTCCAAAGAGCAGCACCATAATCCAATATTTGCGCTACAACTAACCGCTTATCAGGATTTTTGTATAATTTTGTTTCAATTATATATAATTGTCCTTCTTTATCAATTCCTATAGCATCAATAGGACCGCTATTCGTTGGAAATTCCCTACATAAAATTAAAAGCTTTGTATCTTCTTTTATTTCATAAAGCGGTATCACTTCTGGATTATCATAAATATATTTTTGTAGTTAGTCTTCTTGCTGAATATTAGTTTTGTCTATTTTTTGAGCATTTTTTCCATCCTTTGAAATAATAATTGCCATCGTATTTGTTACGGACTTTGACATTAAAAAGCTTTTGCCACAAGAGAACATACATAAATACTAATAAGATATTTATGGAACCTATGAAAAAAATAGTGATTCTACTGCTTGTGGCAACAGTCTTAACGGTGTTTTTTCCTCACAATCTTCATGTAGAGGCAAATACTGCCCCTTTAGATGATCCCGTAACAGATATGATTTCCCTGGTTTCAGAATCAAACATTAATATCACTGTTCAAACACTACAGGATTTTGACACAAGATATGCCTTTTCTGAAAACTGTAGTTTGTCGGGAGAATGGTTGTACAGCAAATTTTCTGAATATGGGTTATGGGCAGAATATGATTATTTCAATTACCAAAATCATACTTTAAAAAATGTTGTTGGAACATTGAACGGCTCATCAGATAATATCTACATTGTATCTGCGCATTATGACTCAATAAATCTAAAGGATGAAATAAAATCCACTGACGATGTTAATGCATCTGCATCTGGTGCTGATGATGACGCCTCTGGTGTTGCAGGTGTTCTTGAATGCGCAAGAATAATGAGCAATTATAGGTTTAATGCAACTATAAAGTTTGTTTTGTTTTCTGCTGAGGAACAAGGATTAATTGGAAGCAGGTATTATGCTGAGAAAATGAAAAACAACAGTGAGAAAATAATTGGTGATATTCAGTTGGACATGATTGGGTATGGCAATAATTCCATTGATGTTGTTACAAATTCTGAATCAGAATGGATACCTGAAACTATGGAAAATCTGTCTGTTGATTATGAAATCGGGTTGAATGTGAATAAAGTTGTTAATTCAAGTATTCGCTACAGTGATCATGCATCTTTC
>JAHIPG010000206.1 GCA_018894775.1 Nanobdellota archaeon | reverse complement strand
TATCTTTTCTTTTGCAAGTATCTTATCTGCTTCATCAAATAGTTCTTTATGTTTTTCATAATCTCTTTTTCTTGTAAGGCTTTTTTTCTCACCTACCCTTAAAGGATATTCTCCAAATTTAATCGCATCAACCTTACCATCAAGTTTTCCTTTATATCCACCATCATAATAGGCTACATCCCTCCAGTATACTCTGCTTTTATGAACCTTATGTTCTAAACTTATATTGGCATATCTTTCATCTTTTATTACATATTTTGTAGAGCTTAATGCTCCATCGATTTTTATTACAGAATCGCCATAATAAGAACTATAATTCCTTTCATTGTGTGAGAACACGTAGTTTGCTGCAAGAATGACTGTGTAGATTGATCCGATTATTATTCCAGAAACCTTCACTCTGAAAGGTATATTTGACCATATTTTTACCATTTTTCAACATAATGTATTGGTGTTTTTGTCGGATTAGAACTTATTTAAACCTTTCGATTATTTACGACTAAATAGTAATAACATAATAAAGATATTTAATCCTATAAATTTATTTAAAAAAATTTAAAAAGAACAGAGAAGCACCAAAATATGAGGATTATGAGATTTCCTGAAACTTTTAGGCCGGATAAGGATTTGGATGACAAAACAGTACAGTTAATCGAAGAATCAAGGGCTGTAGAAGAAGATCCGGAAGTGACCTATATAGATGAAGATTACATCAAAGAGATCATAAAAGATCACAAATATCTCAACAAGATTTCTCTTATGAGTTTTGAGGATTTAGGACCTGTCAACTACCTAATCGAAGATCTAGACTATCAAAGTGTGTATGAAGAAAAATCAAATAATTTCATGAAATACGAGTTCTGGAAAAAGCCACATATGTTAGGGGAAAGTAAAATCCTGATAAGAAAAATCAAAAGTAAGATGGATTTATCCCTTAAGATAGAAACCAAATTAAAGATAGAATCACATTATAATTTTGCTATCCTGAAGGATAAAGATGTAGACAAGTTTATTGAACAGTTCATAAAGTACGATAAGAACCCTATAATTTCGTTTTTCTTTAGTGGAAGGAAGAAGAATTTAGAGAATATGTGTGAGAATATCCACTACAGTGATGCTGAATCTTTGAGGAATGCTTTCAGCGATTAGAATAAGCCTTTTCTAAATTTTATCAAAAATCGAAACCTTTATATACTACCGTATACTTAGGTATACCAACAGATACTAAAAGATACCAAGGAATACAAAATGAGCATTACAACAATCAAGATCTATCAAAAGACAAAGATTAACCTAGACAGATTCAAAGAACATAGAAAGGAAAGTTACGACGACATCCTCAAAAAGATACTATACATACTAGACCTTGTAGAGAAAGATCCTGAGTTGGGAAAAAGAATTCTGGAAGAGATAGAGGCTGCAAAAGCTAGGCGTAGTAAAAGAATGCAGCTTTACATGTCTCATCCTAAGGTGATACGTAGATAAAAACTACCCCGGAGGATTCGAAAATGAATGAATATGAAACAAGCATAGTTAAAGATATGCAGAACCATGTCGATTACTGCAAATGGATTAAGGATGAAATTCGTAACTTAGCAAAAGTTGATATTGAAGCAGCAAAGTATAATGCAATAACATGTATAGCCAGGTTAGATAGATTACCAACACAAGAAACAGATGCTTTCCAAGATCTCTTGGATGACCCAGTAGGATACCTTGACAGAATTATAGAAGATAAAGACCTTGAGAGTAAACTTATCGAAGAGATTAGTGAAATGGCAGGAGGTTGGTAAAATGGGAAAAGACAGTGGATCAAACTCAGGCGGATACAGTTCGTCAAAATCAGAAGGACCAAAATACCCTGGGAGTAGTGCCCCTTACACAATAGAACTAAATATAGGGGACCAAAGTTATCTTCCTGGAAGTCTGGATAAAAAACCTTACCTTCCACAAAATCCTGGATTAAAAGGTTATAGTCCTCAATCTGCAAACCCTATGGGTTATAGTCCTCAGATGATGATGGGTTATATGGCTATGTTTATGGCAGGTTATATGGCTGGGATGATGCAAGGAAATAATCCTAACACAATGATGAATGGTTATAATCCCGGCAACATGAGAGAGTATAACTCCCTTGCTATCGATCCTCAGAAAGCATATTCTAATGATATCCCTGGTAAGAGCGGGAGAAGGGGGAGCCAGCTTGAGATGTTAGCCTCCGGCGAGCTCTCTTTCTCCCCTAATGATATCGACTATACCTCCTGTGAATTTTGTAAAGCCCCAGTTCAAAAACCCTCAGGTAGATGTGTTAGCTGCGCCTCCAATTAGAAATAGTTAACACATCTTTTTTTCTTTTTTTGCAAAGGTTTATATAGCCCGATTAAGCGCAATAATTTATGGGAAGGGTTATTTTTAAGACACGGATGATAAATGATGATTTGAATGCTGTGGATATGCATTTTCATACAGAATATTCTGTAGATGGTTTCACAAAGATTGATAAACTTATCAATACTTTAGATGAACTTCAGATTGGCGTTGCTATAACAGACCATAATGAGATTAGAGGAGCAGTAGATGCTTACGGAAAATCATCCAATCTTATAATACCAGGTATTGAAGTTACCTGTAAGGAAGGAACTCATATCATATTTTATTTTAATGAGCCAGGAGATCTGGAAAATTTTTATACCAAAGAGGTTGAGCCTTTCAAGCGTAAAACCAAGGATGCTCTTTTGAGGTCTGAAAAGGAAGTCATGGATTTTCTCGATGTTTACAAAGGTTATAATGGTGTTAGTTGTGCACCTCATCCTTGTTGTATGACATGGGTCTCTTTACACAAACTTGAGAATATGGATGAAGCCTTGAAGAAGCTAGATTTATTAGAGGTTTTTACTGCTTACAATACTAGTAGAGGTAATAAGAAAGCTATCAAGCTTAGTGATAAGCATCCTGATAAAGGTATAACTGGTGGTAGTGATGGCCATACTATATTTGAGCTTGGTAAAGGTTTGACTTATGCTAAAGGGAATACAGCAAAAGAGTTTTTAGAATCTATATTGAATAATGAGTCTAGTGTTATTGGTATTGAGGATAATCTTTACGAAAAAGCTTTTCTTACTCTGGCTAAAGAGACTAAATATTTAGCAACTGAGAAAAATCTTAACCGTTTGAAATATTTCAGGTTCTTCAGTAATATTAAGATAGAGGATGGAAAGATCAAGATGTGTCCTCCTGATGAAGAAAGCAAAAATGGCAAAACATGAATATTAGTTAATAGAAAATTAGCTTAGGAGTTCTATTATTTGATTACCATAACGGGCTATTTTGCTTGGCCCAAACCCATGTACATATTTCAATTCTTCTAGTGATGTTGGCATCGTATTAGCTAGCTCTAACATTGTTTTGTCAGGAAATACTATATATGGAGGTATTCTTTCTCTTTCTGATATCTCTGTTCTCCAGTCTCTAAGTTTTGTTATTATGTCATCCGGATTTTGTTTAGTGTAAGCTGTATTCACATTTTCTGTTAGGGTGTTTTTTATCTCATCTGTTATGAATCTGCTTAATGTGCTGTAATAACTAACAACAAGCTGTTTTTTTGCTCTTGTCAAACCCACATACAGTAATCTTAATTCTTCATCATGTTTGTCATAGTATTCATCTGTCTTAGCTAACTCTAATACAGGATGGTCTGATACCATGCAGGGATACATTTGCGAATTTACTCCAATCATATAGATTAGCTCAGCTTCTAAACCTTTGATTGCATGCACTGTTGATAGTGTTATCTCATCCTCTTTTGGCATTATGTCCTGTTTTTCGTCATCTATAGTTCTTTTTAGGAATTTTATGTTATGCTGGCCCAACACATGTGCTATGTTGTCTAATTGTTTATTTGTTCTTGCCAGTATGAATATTTCGTCTCTTTGAATCTGCTGTGATAGTATGCTTTGTGCTATAAAGAGTGATTCTGAGTTCTCGCTGTTATGTTTTATCATGACGATTGGTTTCTCTGATTCTATCATAGGTTCTAGATCAGGAAGATTCATTGTTTTAATCACCTTATTGCCCATGTTCACTATGTCTTTTCCTGAACGGTAATTTTTTGTTAACTGAATAACAGAGCTTCCCTCATGGTCTCTGGTAAAATTCAGTATATAGCGTATTTTTGATCCTCTCCAGCCATATATACTCTGCCTTGGATCTCCGACAACGAAAAGGTTTTTAGGTTTTAATTTGTTTAGAAGTTTTACCTGTATTCTGTTTACATCCTGGTATTCATCTACTAGTACATGATTAAATCTAGGTATCAGTTCAGGGTTGCTCTTGAATAATCTTAACACATGGACTATTTGGTCTGTGTAATCTCTGACACCTTTTTCCTGTTTTAGTTGGTTTATCTCTTTTATCAGATTATAGATGAAGTATGATGTTTGTTTATCTTCCCCTCTTGCCAGTTTTTTTATTATCTTTCCAAATTCCTCTATTGGTTTTTCATTGTTTTCATAATGGTCTATTATGCTGAATACATCTCTCAGGAATTCGAAGAATTTTTCCTGCTTATCATAATTCCTGCTCTTTGAATGGAAGTATGCATCTAAAGCAAAGTCTAAGGTATAATCCATCTTTTCTAGTGCTTCATTCACCAGCTGTATCTTGGTCTTGAAATCTATGACCTCATACTCTTTTTCATATGCTATGTCTGAATGTCTTCTCAATAGTTTTTCACAGAATGAGTTGAAAGTCTCAACTTTAACTTTGTGTCCTGGTATTAATTTTTCCAGCCTTCTTATCATCTCTTGTCTTGCTTTTCTTGTGAATGTTATTGCCAGTATTTTTTCTGTTGGTACTGCTTTTAGTTTTGCTAAGTATTCTATTCTTTTTGTTAATACAGTTGTCTTTCCTGTTCCTGCTCCTGCTATGCATAGTATGCTCTTGCCTTGTTCTATAATCGCTTTTTTCTGCTCAGGGTTATATCCTTTAAGAAAATCTCCAAATGCTTCAAATATTTTTTTG
>JAHIPG010000002.1 GCA_018894775.1 Nanobdellota archaeon | reverse complement strand
GTCAATAAAACTATTCGCTCTAAAAAATATTGTTACGAACCTTATGAATATAAGATTTCACAGGTAGAAGGAAAAGCTGTTGATAAAATTTATACAAAAGATCCTATGATTACACAATCTTCAAACGATGTTACTCTATTAGCCCAAACCTCAGAAGACCTCTCTTTTATAAGACATAAAATCGACGCCGTCATTACCGATCCTCCCTATTACAACAATGTAATGTATTCAGAGTTGGCAGATTTTTTCTACATATGGCTCAGGTTGGCTCTTAAAGATAAATATCCATGGTTCAGAGGAGAATACTCAAGAAACAAAAGAGAGATAATAAAGAACGAGTTTCAAAACAAGGATGATGAGTTTTTTTTAAAAGGAATTGAACGTGTCTTTTCTGAATGTTGTGGAGTTCTAAAGGACGATGGGCTGATGGTTTTTACTTTTCATCATAAGGAAACTGAAGCATGGGCGTCTATGTTAAAACCTGTTTTAAGTGCAGGTTTTTATATAAACGCCGTCTATCCCATTCATTCTGAAATGATGACCTCTTACCACATAAGTAATACAAAATCCATCTCCTACGACACCATAATCGTCTGCCGCAAGCGCCTGGAAGAGCCTCAGGAAATTTCATGGAGCAACCTTAAAATCCAGATATACGCCAAGACAAAGGAAATGACGGAACGCCTTTTAAAGACCCGACCATATCTGGGCGAGGGAGATGTAAAAGTCGTTGCTATGGGTAAAGGTCTTGAACTGTATTCAAAACACTATCCAAAAGTGCTTTTCAAAGATGGGTACCTTCAGCCAAGAGATGCCACGTTCCGGATGGACGAGCTTGTGGATCAGATAATTGAAGAGGTAAAGGTATCGGAACTCCCATCTGGACTTGATGATATATCCAAAATATACATGGGCTATCTTCTTGATGCGAAGTATGTGGATTACGATTTCTTGAATAAGCTTCTGCGCAGTAAGAATTTTGATGTTCGTGCGCTTGAGGATGAAAAGGTTATTGAAAAAGAAAAGAAAAATGAATACATGGTTATGGGGTCAGCTAAGAGGTATGAGTTTATTCAGGATAAAATTGATCAAAATGAAAAATTGCTGTACATTGATAAAATCCATTATCTTGTTTATCTCTATCGCAGAAATAAACCTATAGTGACGTATCTCTCAAGATGGAAGGATGAAATTCTTTCCATGACTTTAAGGCTATACTATGAAAAAACAAGAGACGAAGATGTAAAAAATATCATGGATATGCTGGAGAAAACAACAGAAGCCAGAAAAGCGCCGACGCTGGAGGAATTTGCATAATGAAACGTCAAATCATAACAAATGATGGTAGAAAAGTTCAGATTCTTCGAGTTCCTTATTATTATCAGTCGGAATCTGATTGGCTGTGCTTTGTTTTTTCCTTAAAAATGTGCCTTGATTATTTCAAGAACATATACCAGAGTGATTTTATAAGAAGCAATACACCCAACAAAAGTGTTGACGAGTTAAAGCATCTGACACATACAGGTCAGTTTATGGGAACGAGGGTAGATGATTCTCTCGTGAATGAACTCTCTCGAGAAATCCCCTCGATAAAATTCTCTCTGGATGAGAAGTGTTCTATAAACACGCTCTTAGATAACTTTAATAAGAATCTGCCTGCGATTGTACTTTATAATTGCTCATACATGCTTTATGAGGAAGAAGGTCCGGGTCATGCAGGCGTTATCATAGGAATACTTGATGATAATGATTTAATTCTTCATAACCCCTGGCTGGGACCGGAAGTACTGGTCAAATGGAAAGATTTTCAGAAAGGTTGGGAGCTTGAATATAATAAAGTGGTGATAATGAAGCCTGAAACTCAAACTAAACTGGAGGTGTAGTATGCAGGTAGTATTGTTTGATATGCCCCTTAATGAAGAGGACGCAAGGAAAATTGCCTACAATGTAATTAGAAGTGAACTTGGCAGCATCCCTTATCCAGGAAAGCCTGAGTTGAAAGATGGGATATGGATAGTGCCGATTATAGTAAGATATCCTCGTATTCTTTCGATAGGAGACGTACCAGAAAAAGTACGGTTTATGAATTTTGAAAATGTTGGCGAGATAAAGATTGACGCAAATAAAGGTGAATTACTATACAGACCAAGATATTACGAAGTAAACAATATAATTAAAGAAAATCTGGAGAAAGTTCGCATCACAGTAGAAATGGCATTAGTAAAAGTGGGTGCGAATAGATTTGCGCAGTTGCCCTTCCCAGCACATATCCATTCACCAGTTGTTGATATTTTGTCGTGGCTATTAATCAACGACAAGATAGATATGGCAAAAGACCTCTCCTTAATTGGTGTTGATGATAAGGGTAAATATGTCCAGAATATTAATCTATTAGAATCAACAGGATTAATAAGAAAGAGCGAGAATTTAATACTGCCAAGTAATAATTTAATTGAGATAGAAACGAGATATCAGACGCTGCCTGAAAAGCTATCTAGCTCATTAGCGTTCTTCTTTGAAAAGGGCTATACTTTTATTGATAGCATTAAGCAAGTTTTGGGTCCACACTTGACTATAACAGGTTTTTGTTACGAAAAGTCCTTAGAGTACGGAGATTTGATACCAATTAGCTACGAAACTATCGATAGAATAGTAGCGGATGTTTATAGACAAGAGGTGAAGAGAATCAAATTGCCAAGATACCTGATTCAGCTTGAAACTGTCGGCTTGCTGGAAGAAAAAATAATGTCAGGAAAAGTTGTGTGGAGCGGTACTGAGGAAATATTTAGAAAAATACAAGGAGAAGAAGAAATCTTGCAACCTGTAAGGCGGTTCTTTGCATAGTAGGAGACGGAAAAATGACATTTATCTCTGGCTATAACGTGGTGCTTAAAGAGATGGATATTCCAGAAGGCTTCAAAAAAATTAGCATAATCCAGTTTTTGAGGAACATAAAAGATGGAAAACCTTTTCCTGAAAAAGCAGCAGTTGTAGGACTGGATATCTTGCTATCTGCTTCGGAAAATTCAAGGGAGAATGTAAAGTATATTATGTCAAAATTAAGGATTGGGAATAAAATTTTCAGAGAAAAAAATATGGTTTTCGTGTTTATTCCTCAAAAAGGGCTTTACGAGAACAGCGATGTTTATTGCAAATCAGGAGATAAAAAAGTAAGCATATCTGATATATTCGCTTCAAGGCTTCAGATTCGGGATGATGGGTTATACCATGCGGAGTTTGAGTTTTAACCCATCTTCTCCAGATTCCCATTAAATCGTAATCTTTTTCAAAAGTAAATAATATTCCATCAAACCTATTCCTATCGTTTTTCCAGAATAATTATTATATGATATTTCGAATATTAAGAACAGATTTTTTGACCACAATATATTTATAGATAGCGTTTAATATAGTATATTAAGAACAGACCATGGTCATGCAACTTTTAAGCCACTCGAAAAAGAACGCAAAAGGTAAAACCTACACATACTACAGTATTGCTGAACCCTACTGGGAAGACAACAAAAACAAAAAAAGAGACTTATTCTATCTGGGAAGCCTCATAC
>JAHIPG010000205.1 GCA_018894775.1 Nanobdellota archaeon | reverse complement strand
GAGGCATTCAGCCTTGGGGTACCGTTCACCGGTATCATTTGAGCTGAAGGCTATGGCAGCCTAACTTAACTGAGTGTCCGGAAAATTGGGGGAAGATCAAAATATAAGTTATTATGACATACTCATTCTCAGTAATATACTGGAACATTTATTTAATCCACAATATTTTATGAAAAAAATTGGTGATAAAATTACTGACAACAATCTCTATGTTATAATTGATGTTCCAAATTTGGAAGGTTGTTTTGATTACTCAAATACTTCATTCTTAGATTTTCTTAATATAGGGCATATTTGGTATTTTAATTCCATTACACTGGAAAGATTGTTAAATCAAGCAAATCTTTCCATAGACTTTCTTGTCAACAGAGGCGCAGCATTTACTGTAGTTTGTAGCAAAGTTAACAAAAATATTTCGAATAAAAACAATGCATATTGGAATACAGTTTCTTCAATTAACTATGCTAATTACAAAAACGATCCAAAAAACATCGGTATAATAGCTAACAAAGTATACAAATCCATACATCCTCAATGATTGAATTTAACAGTGGGATAAATACGTGACTTACAAGACTACAGAAAATATCAAAATTCTTTTTACCACCCCTCAACTTGAGCATCCACCTGCCAGTGGTCCAACTCTGAGGATTGAGAATTCTATTAAAGCTCTAAGTCGTATAAGCAAGTTACATCTTTTTTCGAGGGTGAATAAGCATTATATGGGTAGTGAAGAGGCCGAAGTGTTTTATCGCAACCTGTGCATTAGTTTCTTATACGCTCCATCTGTCTCCAACTTACCTCCTGAATTTGGCAATCAGCAAGATGCAGAAGCCATAATTGACTATGCAGATACTAATGGGATTGATATCATTTGGTTTGGTTTTGGCAATATTTCTTATCCGCTAATAAAGGTTATCAAATCACTTCGGCCCCAACTCAAAGTGGTCTGTGACACCGACTCTGTATGGTCACGGTTTGTATTAAGAGAATTGCCATATGAAATATCTTCTGAGCGTCGCCGGCAAATCGAGGCAGAAGGCCGTCAAAAAGAGCAGGAAGAAGCCGACTGGGTCAATTTTTGTGATGTCACCACCGCTGTTTCTCAGGTAGATGCTGACTATTACAGATCATTGGCAGATGACCCAGAAAGGATTCATATTTTCTCGAATGTCATCGATCTCAGCACTTATGACAGCCCCCCTCCCCCTCCGGCTGATTTCAAGAAACCCTGCATTTATCTTGCGGGAACATTTTATGCATCTACAAGCCCTATGGTGCGTGGCACCCGTTGGGCGATTAAGGAAGTTCTACCGCTTGTTCAAAAGGCAATCCCAGAAATCCATTTTTATATTGTGGGCGATCGTTCTGATGTTATGCTGACTGATATACAAAACCCTCATATAACTATTACCGGAAAAGTCAAATCAGTGCTTCCTTATCTGTGCCATGCTGATGTTGCACTCGTTCCCTTAATGTTTGAGTCAGGGACACGTTTTAAGATTTTGGAAGCAGGAGCGTGCGGCGTCCCAATTGTATCTACAACATTAGGAGCTGAAGGACTGCCAACGAAAAATGACAAGGAAATTCTAATTGCTGATAAAGCAACTGCTTTTGCTGGAGCTGCTATTCGTTTAATCAACAACAAATCCTTTGCAAAAGAACTTGCTATGAATTGCAAGAGGATGGTGGAAAAAGGGTTTAGTGTGGAAAGCTTAACCCAAGAAGCAATGGCAATCTTAAAATATTTAGGTAAGTAATTTTTTAAAATTATCGACAGGAATTGGTGATAAAATGAATATTACGATAAATTTAGACGACTTTTCCTATGACTGTGAACAAAGGACAATAAATTTAAAAAAATTTCAGAAAAAATATGGCTACAGCATTATTCCTGTCTCTTACTGGGAGCCAATACCGTCTTTGGACGGAATAGACATTGAGGATATAACAGCTAAAGATGTTCTTATGCCGATTGATTTTCAATATGATTTCTCTTTTGTCGCTTCGCTCTCAGCCTCGCTGTGCAATTCTGAGAATTTTCCAGAATATATAAAAAAGAATCCTATGTTTCCTCTTGGCGATATTAATGCTTACATTGCAATGATAAAATTCTATCAACCATCGAAAATTATTGAAATAGGTGGGGGATATTCAACCTGTGCATCCTATTTTGCAGTACAAAAATTAAATCTAAAGACTGAAATTATTTGTATTGAACCAGAGCCGAACAATCATCTCATTGAATTATCCCATAAAGGAAGAGTCTCTCTATTAAAAATGAAAGTTCAGGACATTAGTCAAAGTGAATTGAAGAAGATAAAATCACTGAAAGACAATGATATTTTGTTTATTGATACCTCACATATTAATGTGCGGGGTTCCGATACAAACTTCATTTTTATTAAGCTTTTTCCGCTTTTGTGTAACAATGTTTTAATTCACGTGCATGACATTTTTTTACCATATGATTACTATCGAGGCATGTATTACAAAGCAGGACGATTTTATACAGAACAGTAT
>JAHIPG010000204.1 GCA_018894775.1 Nanobdellota archaeon | reverse complement strand
TGGGTTAACTGACCCCATGATTCAATGTTGAATATGAAATCTTTATCACTTGCTTTTACTTCTATTTTTCCTTCTGAAGCATCTACGCAAGCTTTGCATAAGATACATTGGTTTGGATCAGTGACTTTTAGTTTGCCACCATTTATATCATAGACTTTTCTTGGGCAGACTTGTGCTATTGACTCAGGATGTTTTACACTTCCTATTTTTATTGAAGGTAATCCTCTGTAGTATACTGTTCCTGGTGTGAATTTCATGTGGTCTTTTCCCTGGCCCATGACCGCTCTTGCTTCTACTTCAAGATTGTGTTTCTTTAGTAGTTTGACTATCGGTGTTTTTGGATGAACAGCAATTATTTTTTTATCTTTGCATACTAATTCTTCTGCATAGACAATTTTTGTTTCTCCATCTTTTGTTGGTCCGGCTGATTTTAGAGTGAATAACACGCTGTGGTGTGGACAGTTCTCTTTGGTGCATACATCCTCTCCTTTCTTTTTTCCTTTGCAGTTTTTAGGAAGATCATATGACTTTAAGTCTGTCTTTATAGCGATTAGTCCCATTCTATGTGCGATTATTTCATCGTATAGTGCTGAGCTGTTTTTTATGAAGTTTACGTCTTCGATTGCTAGTGTAGGAACTTCGTCGATTATCATCCGTCTGATCATATTTACTTCTGTAGGATTAGTTTCTTTTAGAAGTAATGTTACGTTATCATCTGATTTATCTATAAATTCTATTTTCATTATTATACCCTTCTACCTCTTCTGAAGTGTTTTTTTCTGCAGCCATCATGTGGTAGAGCTGTTACGTCTTCTATTACACCTATCTTTAGACCTACTCTTGATAGTGCTCTTATTGCTGCTTGTGCCCCTGGTCCTGGGTTGTTTGGTCCGTTGTGGCCTCCAGGTGCTCTTATTCTTACATGGATCGCGTTGATTCCTTTTTCCATTGCTCCTTCTGCTGCCCTTTTTGCTGCAGTCATAGCTGCTGTTGGGCTTGATTCTAGCCTGTGAGCTTTTACAACTACCCCACCAGAACACTTACTTATTGTTTCTGAACCAGTTATATCAGTAATGTGGATTATTGTATTGTTATAAGATGAATATATATGTGCTACGCCCCACTTCAGGTTTTTATTGATAAAAGGGGTTCTTCTTTCTGGACGGCTATCTTGACGGTTATCTTGGCGAGAGTATTGTTTTCCTTTCATTTATTTTTTTCTCCCTTTTTGGATTTATCTTCTTTAGGTTTAGCTTTTTTCTCTTCTTTTTCTGCAGATTTTGATTCTGCTTTTTCCTTTTTAGGTTTAGCTTTTCTAGATGTTCCCCTTTTAGGTTTCACTTCTTTTTTCTTCTCTTTTTTCTGAACAACCCTTTCTGGATGTTCTGGGTTTATGAATGTTGAACGATCATCAAATCTTATCTGTGCTTCTTCGTCTGATTTTACCATGTAGCTTGGGATTGTTACCTTTTTATCTCCGACGAAAATATGTCCATGGACTATGAGTTGTCTTGCTTGGCTTATCGTCCTGGAAAGGCCTTTGTTCAATACTTGTGTTTGTAGCCTTCTGTCCATTAGGTTCTTTATTTCAAGACCTAGAATGTCGTCCATCTTTGCATTTTCATTTACAAGATTAAGTTTTGTTAGCCTATCAACTAACTGTTTTTCTTCTATCTGTGATTGAGTATCATTTCTTGCAATTAGGTTTTTTGCTTGCTGTTTGAATCTTTTTAGAAGTGAATCTATTCTCCATATCTCTTTTTTGTTTTTAAGACCATATTCTTTTTTAATGATTCTTTCTTCTTCTATCCTTTCTCTTTGCCATGGATGTGTTGGTGTTTTGTATTTTTTCTTTGGTCTTTTAGGGTCGCCCATTTTGTTTATACCTTACCTTTCTTTGCTCCTGCTTTTTTCTTTACACCTACTTTTCCACCTTTTCTAAAGTTGGCTTTTGTTCTTTGGCCTCTTACAGGTAGACCTACTGCATGCCTCATCCCTCTGTAAGCTTTTATTTTTTTGAGTCTCTTAATATCAAAATCAACTCTGAATTTTATATCAGTTGATGCGAGATGTTTATCCTGGCCATCATCATAATCTTTTCTTCTGTTAAGTATCCATGCTGGTAGACCATATTTTAGTGGATTTGTTACTACCTCTTCTATTTTTTTAAGTTCATTAGATTTTAGTAAACCTATCTTTTGATTAGGATCTAAGCCTGTTACCTGGCATATAGCGTTGCCAAAACTATAGCTTACACCTTTTATTTTTATTAATGCGTTGTATAGTTTTTTATTACCATCTATGTCAGCGCCTATAAGTCTTACAAGCTGTTCAAAATTTTGTTTTTGTTCTTCCATTTTATTATGGGTTATTCTTTTTTTATGAGATATACCCTTTAAAAAGGTTACGCTTAAATTTTAAATGAAGGGAGAATCCACGAAGAGCTTATATTTATCTTCATTGTTCAGCTCCATTAGTATCCTCTTTATCACTACTTTTTCAGGGTCAGGAAGTAGCTTAACTCTTGTTTTGATATCACTAAAGGACTTGAAAAGGTCATTTTTTCTTTCCTCTATGATTTGCCACATATGTTTCTTTCCTATACCTGGTAATAGTTCTAACTGGTGTCGTCTCATATTTATTGGTGCTGCTGCATTGAAGAATTTTATGAATCTTTTTTCGTTCTTTTGAACTAGTTCTTTTATTACAAACTCAACTTCTCCTTTTGCGGTCTGTGTTAGTTTATCAAGAGGTATCTTTCCGCCTATGTGGTGTATTTTGTCCCTTTTTCCTTCACCTATATATACTACTTCGTTAGGCTGTAGTGTTATGCCTTTTTTTGGAACTAATTCTAGTAGAATGAAGTGCTTTTTACCTATAGCCTGAGCTATGGCCATCTTCCTGTGCATAGGTCTTGTGTCGAATGGATACCCATGTGGAAGGAAATCCAGTATAATCGCGTGTTCTTCTTTTACAGGTTGTCTTATCATTTTGACTCAACATTTTATTTTTTTTATCACTTCTAGGACTTTGTTAAGGTCCTCTTCCTTTATTGTGATGTTCTCTCCACTGAATAACATTTTCAGGCTATCAATCTCCTTTGGCATAATATCAAGTACTTTTACAATATGCCTATCCCTTAACCGAGGGATATTAAGGTTTATAATCTTTTTCTTTATATCTTCTGCTTCTTTTATCTTTAAGTTTGTGAAAGTATTCAGGTATTCTACTGTTTTTGTAGCTTTTTTACCTAATTCTTTATCTCTTTTCTTTACCTTGTTCAGTTTTTCTTTAAGTTCTACTGCGCTTATTGGTGTTTCTTCAAGTACTTTTAGATTTGACATTTTTTATAACCTCTTTAAGTGGACTGGATGTATTATAAGTATTTTTTCTTTTTTACCATCCGTGATATTTATTTCGTAGCATGAACCTTTCTTTCCTTTGACGATTCCTGTTTTGGAGTGGAATCTTGGGAAATACATCCCGTTCTGGATTGCAGGTTCTGCTTTTAACAGGACTTTTTCACCTACTTTGAACTGTTGAAGATAGTTCCTGATGCTGATTTTGCCTTTCGTATTTGCCGGCTTCTTCAGCTTGTTTCTTGTTTTCCGTCTAAATCCGCCTATTCTCTTTACCATATTAGCAATTCATTAGAACTATCTATTTATAAACTTTTGGTTATCTC
>JAHIPG010000203.1 GCA_018894775.1 Nanobdellota archaeon | reverse complement strand
TTAAGCGAAAATGGGGACGCTTCACATTCTCTCTCACATTCCGCTTTAGGATGCCTCGTTTTTTGAGTTTGGCGATATTTTCTTCTATTTTCCTTGCGGATATCCCGACCGCCTTTGACAAGGTTTGCGCGGAAATAGCAGGATCTTTCTGAATTGATGCCAGGATTTTCTCTTGATTTTACGTTATTTTTTCTCCGACCATTTTCTCCGCCGTTTGTTTCATCTTTATATTCTACATCATCTCCCCTCATCCAGGATTTTATTTGTTCTTCATTTAATTCTGCTATATTTTTTGTTGCTTTTGGTCCTATTATCTGTGAGCCCTCTATAGTTAATCTATAACCTTGTTTTTCCTCTTTTGCGAAATACATTCCTATAACATTTATTCTTATATTTTCTGTTTTCAACTCAGAAATTTTTTTGCTTATCAGATATATCTTATCTTTTGGGTTCTTTAGAAAAGCTTTGTCTATTTTCAATTCTTTTATGCCATAATGTTCTTTCAGCCATTTTAGAATTCTTTTTATTTCTTTAGAGTTTAGAACTACTTGTTTTGATTTCATTTGTGAGTAAACCAGAATTTGAGCTTAGTTTTTTCTTTTTCATCAAGACGAGCGAAGAATTTTCTTTCAAACTGGCAGACTTCTCCAACTTCTAGTTTTTCTACTGTTTTCTCAGCAAGCCCTTTGATTACAGATCTATCAGGCATAAGAATCTCAACCTTCACTAAATCTTTTTCTACAGGAAGCCAGTCTATTATCTTAGCCTTCAGTTTTGCATCATGTTCTTTTGATAAGAACTCTTTGTCTTTGAAGTTAAAGAGATGCATTAATCTATATACCTGTCCGGTTTTCAGCTCATCGTCTATGTAGAATTCATCTTTGGTTTTGAATTTTCTGTAACCCATTTTGGGGTTGTCTGGATGTATTGGCACTTTTATTTCCATCTTTGGAGCGTTTTTTATCTTTATTGTCTTGTTATTGGTTATCATGAAGAATCTCTTGGCTTCTTTGTCAAGTAATCTTCTGTTATGTATTATGAGATCATCCCATGTGAGTGTTGATTCTGATTTGTTGAATCCTGTTGATAGCACAAATTCTTTGATTGCTTCCGGCTTGAATCCTCTTTTCCTTAACGCTACAAGAGTTGCCAGTGAGGGATCGTCCCATCCTAGAAGTTCTTTGTTTTGTATTTTTTCTCTTATCTTCCTTCCGGATGTCTCAACACCTTCTAACTCAAATCTTGCGAATTCGTAGGTGTTTGTTTGTGGAAATCCAAATATTTTTTGCAGATGTCTTTGTAGTTCGCTTCTTAGCTCGAATTCTTTGCTTCTTAAACGGTGTGTTATACCTTCTAATCCGTCCATGAAAGCATTTTGAAAATCGTATGAGGGCCATACTTTGTATTTATCTCCGTGTCTTGCGTGTTTTTCTTTTATTATTCTGAACATTATTGGATCTCGCATGGTTGTGTTTTTATGTTTCATATCACTTTTGAATCTTATCACACATGTTCCTTCTTTTTTCTTAGGCATTTCTTTAAACATCTCTAAACTTTTTTTTGCACTATTTTTTCTGCATTCGCATGTTTCTCCTTTAAACCTTTTATCTCTCATATCGTCCTGTTTACAAGTACAGGCGTAGAATTCTCCTTTTTTGATCATGTCTTCGCACATTTTATAGAATTCTTCCATGTGGTCAGACGCATAATCCAGTTTGTCCCATTTTACTCCCAGCCATTTGAAGTTCTCAATCATTATTTCATAGAATTCTTTCTTCACAAGATTAGGGTTTGTATCTTCAAATCTTAGTACAAATCTTCCTTTATACCTTTTCGCAAGCTCATAATTGCCCAATAATGCTTTTGCATGGCCTATGTGAGGGTATTTTTCTGGTCCAGGTGGGAATCCTGTGACTATCTTATCCTCTGGTTTTATCTCAAAGAATGCGAATGTATCTTTTTCTTTGTGTTCTTTCTTTTCTAGCAGCTCAGGTGCTATTTCTTTTAGTTTTTCCAGCTGTTCCTCAACCTTCATAGAATTAACTTTTTTGACTATTTCTTGGACTTTCATAGCTAATTCTTTCCCTCTAGACTTAGGGTCTTCTGATATTACTTTGCCTATTACAGCACCAGGGTTAGCTTTGCCTTTGAATTTTATTGCATTTTGCAATGCAAACTTATAGATTATGTCTTCCATGGAATTTCTTTAAGGATAGAGCATATTTAAAGTTTTTCGCTAAGAAGTCTTTTTCCGAAATCTTTGATTTAAGTTGGAGATAAATTAGGTTTCGCAAATCTTTTCTTATCGTCGGAAATCCTTTGAGTACGCGACACGCGACAAGTGTGTGGCGAGGTTTTATAAAGGTAAAGTATTTTATTATGTATAAACTTGCTAAGAAAGGCATGCCCTATCTTGGCAACAAGTCCTTCCTAGAGAAGGCAGGGTTACAGATGAACTAGCTCGAACTAAGGATGATTACTCTCAAAAGAGTATGAGCTTAGAAGCCATATCCTTAACTAACAGTTAGGTAATGGTTGTTCACAGTTTATCAAATCAGCATCAAAAAGCCTTATATATCATGGATGCCTACTATATATTAGGGGAGGTAAATATCATCAGGAGGTGGTTAAACCAGGACAAATAAGACTGACTAGGGGGCTATTGATAAATTACGTGGATAAGATTGTACTTTTTGGAATCATCTTGTCAACAACAATATTTTTCCTTATGCTGGCAACATTGAAATGATTCGTGGCAAAAGAAAGATCCAGTAATTCTTATGGATAACTCAAATAACTTTTTTTCTTTTTTTGAGATAAATTTATATAGTTTTGATAGTTATTAAAATGTTGAGGTGATATGATGTTTCCTTATGATAGTATAATGCCTTATAATACATTTATTTGGATAATACTTCTTATATGGTCATTAATATGGAAAGGTATAGGGCTATGGAAAGCAGGTAGGAATAAACAGATTATATGGTTCCTAGCTATATTAATACTCAACACATTAGGTATACTCCCTATAATTTACATATTGTTTTTTCAGAAAAAACATCCTGAGACAATAGTCCTTCCTAAAGAGAAGAAAGTAAAAAAGAAAGCTAAGAAGAAAAGGAAATAATTTTTTCTTTATTATAATTATTCAATTTTACAATGAAAGCAGCTAAGGACTTCACAAGAGGGAGTATATTAAAACATATTTTGGCACTTGCGTTGCCTACGATGGCTTCTTTTATGCTTCATGTTGCTTTCAACATAATTGATACGATTTTTGTTGGTAGGATAGGTGCTGATGCTATCGCTGCGGTCAGTATAGTTTTTCCTGTGATAATTCTGATGATTGCTTTAGGTTCTGGGATGGGTGTTGGATCAGCTTCATTGATTGCCCGGCATCTTGGTGCTAAGAATGTAAAAAAGGCTAATAGGGTTATTGAGCATATGGTTCTTATTGCTATAGTCTTGTCAGCAGTTTTTGCATTAACTGGTTTTCTTTTTGCAGAATATCTGTTTAGTTTAATAGGTGCAACACCAAATGTTTTAGAGCTTGCGATGGATTATAGCAGGTGGATTTTTGGGTTTGGTGGTTTTATCTTCATATTTATTGCTTTTGGCAATGTTTTGAGAGCTGAGGGGGATGCTAAGTCACCTATGATCTATATGGGGATATCTGTTATCTTGAATGCTATTCTTGATCCTTTGTTGATATTTGGTATCTGGATTTTTCCTCAGCTTGGTGTTGAGGGTGCTGCTATCGCTACAGTTATAGGGCGAGGTGTAGGAAGTATTCTTCTTATTAGCCATGTTCTTTCTGGAAAGTCTATTGTTACAGTATCATTAGATAAGTTTAAGTATAGTTTTCGTATAATAAAGGATATTTTTGCTATTGGTGTTCCTGCTTCTCTGTCTTTTATGCTTATGAGTGTAGGTATGTTTATCTTAACAAGAATAATTGCTAATTTTGGTCCAGAGGCTATTGCTTCTTATGGTATCGGGTGGAAGGTTGAAAGCTTAGGTTTCCATTTTGCGATGGCTATTGCGATAGCTTGTCTTGCTTTAGTAGGACATAATTTTGGTGCAGGGAACGTTAAAAGAGCCAGGAAAATAGTTTGGATATCTTCGTTTCTTTCATTGAGTATATCCACAGCAGCAGGTACATTGATATTTTTTACTCAAAAGTTTTGGTTAAAGATTTTTACGAGTAATCAGTTGGTGCTTGATTATACTTTTGGTTATATCCAGATATTAGCCTTTACTTTTGGGTTTGTAGGTTTGGCTATTGTTATAGAAAGTGCTTTCCAGGGATTTGGCAAAGGTATGCCTAAGTTTATTCTCACTGTATTCAGATTAGGGGTTTTGGCTATACCTCTTGCTATTATCCTTTCAAAAGTTTTAGGACTGGTAGGTGTCTGGTATGCTATTGCTATTTCTAATGTGTTAAACGCAATAGTTGCTATATTATGGTTTAAGGTCTCTAATTTTGAGAAATAAAAAAATTATTTTTCTATGCAGATGGCAAATTCGTTTGGATTTGTGTTGCATACAAGACCTTCAGGACACATAACAGTTTCCAATTTGCCTTCAGGGAATTTACCATTTTTGCATTTTATATACCTATTAGAAAAAACAGTATCACATTTATGGAAATCTCCGTCACATAGCATAGGTGTATAACATTCACCTTCATTTATG
>JAHIPG010000202.1 GCA_018894775.1 Nanobdellota archaeon | reverse complement strand
AGTATTTGGTATAATATGCTTTGGTCTTCTAGTTTATCAACTTCATCAAAGCAGAATACCATTTTTTTCTTGTTCATTAATTTGCATGCTTCTTTGAACAATTCATCGCTTTTTTTGTTATGTACCCATGTATAGCCTAATTTTTTACAGATATGCAATATTATTTTATAGAATGTATCTTTTTTCCAGCAGTTGATGTAGATAGGAAGTATATCTTTTGTCTCCATATCCAGGTCTTCAAATACTTTTTTTACAGCTACGGTCTTCCCTATTCCTGGTGTTCCTGATATAAGTAAGTGAGTTCCGTTCCTATCCTGGAACATTGGCTTTATGCATGATGCCATGTGTTGCTGTTTATTCTCTCTATATTTGATTATCTGAGGAATGTAATCATAATCTAGTTCCATCTCATTTATGAATAAACTTTCATCATCCCTAAGCATATTGTCAAATAATCCCATATTTATATTTAGAATGCTTTTCTTTTTTTAATCTTTTCTATGTTCAAAGAGATATTCAAAAAAATATTTAAAAGAAAAAATATTTTAAGAACTGAAAATTTCCTCTTCCATTGGATTAATTATGCTCTTTCTTTTCAAAACATTTACCCATTCATTCCAGCAATCAATGCTATCTGATGTTGATTTATAGTCCCAATAGTTTTGATTCCCAAAAATTTTAGACAAGATAAAGTGAATATTTAGCGAAAGATATTTAAATGTGGTTTTTATCACTTTGAAAAGGGAAATAGTTTTTAGTAGTTTAGGGGGTTTATAATGACTAAAGGTAAAAAGCTAGAGAATATTCTAAGTATTAAACCAAAAGATAATTTTGAAGAGCTCTGTTCTGGGTGTGGTACCTGTGAAGCGTTCTGTCATGCAGCTCATTATGATACTGAAGGGAAGAAGAAATCCGCTATAAAGATTAGTGGTGAGAATTTTCCTGTGCCTGGTGGGTATAAGTGTAATGTATGTAACCAGTGTGGTATCTGTGCTAAAGAATGTCCTAGTGATGCTATTTACAAAGATAAGATGATTTGGAAGATTGATTATGATAAATGTGATGGCTGTTCAGATTTAGAATTCCCTATTTGTGTAGATAAATGTCCTACTGATTCCATGCATAGCCATCCTGATGAAGAATATCCTATCAAATGCGACGGTTGTGGTGAATGTGTTGAGATCTGTCCTTTAGGAGCACTAGAATATAAGACTAAGCAGAGGGTTGTAGGAAAATGAAGGGCGGATATACTGGCAAGATTCTAAGGGTTAATCTTTCTACTAAAGAAATTACAACTGAAGATCTTACTGAAAAGATGGCTAAGTTTCATATTGGTGCTCGTGGTTTAGCAACACGTATTGCTTATGATGAGATTCCATGTGATGCTGATCCTTCTGGTCCAGAGAATAAGATTATCATGGCTACTGGTCCTTTGAGTGGTACAAGAGTTATTGCATCCGGTAAGACCACTTTTGTTGGCAAGAGTCCTCAGACAAATGGCTATGGTAGTAGTAATGTTGGTGGTCATCTTGCAGAGGAATTGAAATTTGCTGGCTATGATGCTGTCGTTGTTGAAGGTGCATCCAAAAAACTTTGTTATCTTTATATTGAAGATGATAAAGTTGAGATAAGGGATGCTAAGGATTACAAAGGAGCAGGATGTATCAGCGGCGAAAGAAAGATGAAGGATGATCTTGGTGATGATGTTCAGATTGCTATTGTTGGTCCTGCTGCTGAGAATTCTGTTGCTTATAGTTGTATTTCTCATGATTTTGGTAGGCAGGCTGGTAGAGCTGGTCTTGGGACTATAATGGGTAATAAGAATCTTAAGGCTATTGCTATCAAAGGTAGTAAAGGTATTGAAGTCCATGACAAAAAAAGACTGGATAAGATTGTTAGGCAGATGTTTAAGGATGCTAAGGAACATCCTGATTTCAAGGCTTGGCAGCTTTACGGAACAACTAATCTGGTCAGCTACAGTAACCATAATCTTAAGTCATTACCTACAAGAAATTTCCAGTCAGGTCATTTTGAGAATGGTGACAATATAAGAGCTGAAGTGATGAGAAGAAAGATTGTAAGACATGATAAGGCTTGTGGTGTCTGCCCTATGGCTTGCGGAAAGTATTCTTATTCTAAAAGCCATAACATATGTGTTGAAGGCCCTGAATATGAAACTATAGGTATGCTGGGAAGCAACTTAGGTATTGATAATATTGAGGACATTGCTTATCTCAATTATGTAACAGATGAACTTGGTCTTGATACTATTAGCGCAGGTAATGTTATTGGACATTTGATTGAAGCTTACAAAGAGGGTAAGGTTACCGATAAAGAGATTGGTAAGGATATGAAAGGTCTTGATTGGGGTAAGACAAAAGAAGTTGAATTACTTTTGAATAAGATTGCTCACAAGAGAGGTATTGGTAAACTTCTGGCTAAAGGTGTTAAGCGTGTTTCTGAGGTTTTAGGAACTCAGGAGTATGCTATGCATGTTAAGGGTGTTGAGATTAGCGCTTACGAGTCTAGAAGAAGACCTGCTAATAAGCTCGCTTATGGTACAGCTTCTATCGGTGGCCATCATAATGATGCTTGGGCTATTGTTTTTGATGCTCAAGGAGGTAAAGATAAAGCTGAGAAGGTTATTGAACTTCAGCATTTGAGGCCTGGTTTTGATGACCTTGGTGTTTGTAGATTGCCATGGGTTGAATTAGGTATTAAACCTGAGCTTTATAAGGATGCTTTGAACGCTTTGACTGGCTGGAGCATGACTATGGATGAGATGTTTGAGATTTTTGAAAGGAATGCTAACCTTAGAAGAGCTTTTTGGGGTAAGCATGTTCCAGGTTTCAGTAGAAACTATGATAATGTTCCTAAAAGGTGGTACGAGGAAGAGGTGGGTGACAAAAAGCCTGAGGAAGATTTGGTGACTAAAAAAGAGTACGACAAACTCTTGACTAAGTATTATAGGCTTCGTGGCTGGAATATCCATAGTGGCTTACCAACATATAAGAAGCTACGGGAGCTTGGTCTTGGTTTTGTTATCAAAGACTTGAAAAAGAGCAGGGAAAAGGATTAATTCCTTTTTTCTTTTTTTATCCTCCGCCAATAATTTCTGTTATTAGAATTTCATCTTTAGCTGTTAATTTTTGTTCTATATCTTCTTTGAGGTAATTGTTTAGGTATATCTTGTTGTTCATCATTATCATTGCGTATTTTTTTACTTTGTCTGCTAATGGTTTTCCTTTGTATCTGTCTTCAATCTTATCCAGAAGTTCTGATAAATCTTTGGCAGCTATTCTTTCTTCTTTCTTTCCGAAACTGCTTCTGTATATATTGCCATATTTTACTTTTACCATAGATTATAGAGTGAACCTCCCCACAACAAGCTATAGGGCATCTAGATAATTAAAGCATATGAGCTTCGAATTTTGCTAGTACATTCTTGTTTCATAGACGTTCCTAACGGTACATCTCCACAAGCGTTGATTCCCGCGGTCCCTACGGTATTTTTCTTTAAAGCTAATGCTTTAATTATTATTGCTGACATGACATCCCGGTCTAGTTCTAAACCACATTTATTACATTTATGAATTCTTATTGCTAATGATTTCTTCACTTTATTTCCACAAATGCAGTACTGCGATGTTCCTTTAGCATCAACTTCTACTATTTGTCCACCAGTCTCTTCCACTTTATAAGACAAAAACTGTAGAAACTTCCGCCAACTAACATCACTAATAGATTTTGATAAATAACGATTCTTGATCATTCTTTGAATAGATAATTTTTCAACTGCAATAAAGGAATAGCTATTTGCTAGTTTCCTTGACTGTTTATGCAAAAAATCATTTCTTTGATTAACAATTTTCTCATGCAAATTAGCTATATTCAATCTTGATTTTTTTCTGTTACCACTTGCTTTATTTTTCTTTGAATGTTTTCTTTGCAAAAACTTTAACCTTTCTTCTGATTTCCTTAACCATCGAGGATTAACAACTTTATTACCTTCACTATCAGCATAAAAACTCTTAAGACCAACGTCTATACCAACACATATAGCTCGCTTATTTTGCCTGGTTAATTTCTCTTCCTCAATACTAAAACAGGCAAACCACTTACCTGTATGGCTTTTCTTTATAGCTAAAGTTTTGATCTTTCCTTTAATTTTTCTATGTAATTTAATATTCACTATGCCTATTTTTGACAGCCTAAGTTTTTGCTTTTCAAGATTAAAACCGCTTTGAGGAAAAGTAAAACTATCATAACGTTCCTTGGACTTAAACCTAGGAAAACCAGCCTCCCCACCAGACTTAACCCTTCTAAAAAAACTTTTAAAAGCTTTATCCAACCTATCACTAACATTCTGCAAAACCTGAGAATGAACCATCCCCAAACCAGGATTCACACACTTCCAATCAGGAATCAAATTATTAAGAGTATTCTTATCCACAAAATTCCTATCAGAAAAATAAACCTGTTTCTCATACTCCAACTCAACATTATACAAAAACCTACACGCACCAAGAACCCTTTCCATCTTCCTAGAAACCCTCTTAGAAGGAAACAACCTAAACTTATAAGCACGAGTCACCACCTTTTTCATAATAAAAAAACCAAAAAGCCTCTACTTTTATAAAACCCTACCCACACACATGTCGCGTGTCGCGTACCATGGAAGATTTCCGACGATAAGAAAAAATTTCCGAAACCCTACAACCAAACCACAATCATCCCCCCAACAAGCTAAGGGGTATTCAAAAAAATAAAAAAGTAGTATTTTAATCTTCCGCCTTTCTTACTACTTGCCTGTATTTTGCTTTTCCATCTTCTATTGTCAGTATCATTGCTGATCCTTCATAGAATTTTTCTCCCCAGTAGCTTTGTGGTGATGCTGCTCCTGGGTTGAGCCTCATTTCATCCACGAATTCTTCTGGCGGTATAAAATCTCCATCTGCTGTTACTCCTCTTCCGCCTGCTTCGTGTATGTGTCCTGATAGACTGAATTTGATTCCGTATTCTTTCATGAATTTATCTAGGTTTTCATCTCCGACGTTCATGTCTTCGTCTTTGGCTATCAGGAATGGAACGTCTATGCCATATTTCCCTTTACATTTTGGTGGTTTATGTGTTACCAGTATTCCTGGGTCTTTGTCTTTTTGTATTTTTTTTACATAGTTCACTACTTCCAGTAATTGTGCTTCTGTTCCTTCAAAACCTTCGCTGAAGTATCCGAATCCATTTCCGTAGGGGTTGCTTACAAGATCAAAATCATCTCCATCAACCATTCTTATCTTGCTGAGGTCAAATAGGTTGCCATATTCTTTGGATAATGTTTCGATTGCTTTTGTGTAGTCTTCCTTTGTTTCATGATTTCCTGGTATGACATATACTGGCAGTCCTGTTTTGAGTGCTGCTTCTAGGCTGGATTCTATTTCGTTGTAGTTTGTTAAATCAGAATCTATTTTAGAGTATGTCATTTGGGCGTAGTCTCCAAGCATGATTATCCCTTCAGCCTTTATCTCTTTGAAGTATTGTGAGAATTTTTCCACATTTTCTGTGTAGCCATGTGAGTCTGATATGATCCCTAAGACTGCTGTTTTGT
>JAHIPG010000201.1 GCA_018894775.1 Nanobdellota archaeon | reverse complement strand
AATGCTAATTTAAGAATTGATAGCAATCCTGTTTCTTCTTTATATTCTTCCAATTTCTCTTTTTTTGTATTTTTTGTGGGAACTTCCAATTTCTCTTTTTTTGTCTTTTTTGTGGGAAATTTGCTACGTTTTCTTTCTTTTACCATTCTTTGATCACCTTTTTGTTAACATTAAAGTCTTGGTTGGCGTCCGAAGTTTAAAATCTCATTAAGACCGAGGTCCTCTTGAAATTTAAATTCTCCCGCCAACCATTATTTATTATAATTTAAGAAGTATTTAAACTTTCGTAGTAACCTTTTGATAGCATCGTTAAGTTTTAAAGATTTATGTCCTTATCTTTAAATTATCAATTATTTTTTTCTTAGAAAAATATCAGTTAAGTTTTTTAGACATGTAAACTCCGTCTTTCTTGTATCCTAATTTTTTGTAGTATTCTTTTACTCCGATTCCACTTATTACCAATATTTTTTTTGCTTTGAGTTCTTTCTTGGCTATCTTTTCTGCTTCTTCCATTAGTTTTTTTCCGTAGCCTTTGTGCTGTATTCCTTTTCCTTTTTGTCCTATAGCTATGGCATCCCCATATACATGCAGTTCTCTTATTCCTACGCTGTCTTTTGTTATCTCTTTCCTGAATGGCTTGTAAGGCTTTCTTATTCTGCAGAATCCTAAGAGTATATCATTCTCAGTATCTTCAAAGCTTAGGAATATTTCTTTTCCGTTGGATGCTTCGTAGTTGTATCTTAGTAGTTTTATTTTTTTGAAGTCTATTTTTCTTCCTCTTGGTTCTTTGCATCTTATGCATTTGCATCTGTCTTTTAGTTCTTCGTGTATCTTTTGTCTTAGGTTTGTTATGTTTACTCCTGCTTCTGTCACTTTTGTTGGTATGTCTCTTTGTATTCGCATTACTCTGCAGAATTTTGGTATGTATTTTTTTGATTGGAGGATTATCTTTGTTGCTAGTTCAGTTGTTAGTGGATTGTATTTGTTCTTTTTCCATTGTTGGTGTAGTTTTGTTCCTTTTAGAACCATACAAGGATAGATTTTTAGTGCATCTGGCATGAATTCATGGTTGGAGAATATTTCTTTGAACATTTGTATGTCTTTGTTTGGGCTTGATCCTGGTAGTCCTGGTTGCAGATGATATCCTGTCTTTAGGAATGAGTCTCTTAGCAGTTGTGTTGATTCTTTTGAGTCTTTTACTGTGTGTCCTCTTTCTATTTTTTTTAGTACATCTTCATATGTTGATTGTACTCCTAGCTCTACTCTTGTTGTTCCCAGTTTTAGCATTTCGTTTATTTCTTTTTTCTTGCTGTAGTCTGGTCTCGTTTCTAAACATAGTGCTACACATCTGAGTTTTGCTTTCTCGTTTTTCTTCTGTTCATCTTCTAGCTTGCATTTTCCTTTTAGTTTTTGGATTTTTTTGATGATTTTTTCTTCTCTTTCTTGATCATGTATGTTTCCTGGCAGTTCAAAGAATTTTTTGAATTTCTCAAACTGCAGTTTATCTTTTTTGTAGAACATTATTCCAAAGTCGTTCATTGCTTTGAAAGCATACTTTATGAATTCTTCCTGGTATTTTTTTGGTGCTGCTGGGAATGTTCCACCCATTATTATTAACTCTATCTTGTCTGGTGTTCTGTCCATCAGGATATATTGTTGTAAACGGTTGAATACTTGTAAGTATGGATCATAGTTGTTTCTTATTGCTCTCATTGTTGCTGGTTCTTTTCCTGTGTAGCTTTGTGGAACGTTTCCGAATTTTGATTCTATTCCGCCAGGGCACATTGTGCATTTTCCGTGCGGGCATTTCATCGGTTTTGTCATTATTGCGATTACGCTTACTCCTGATATTGTTCTTGTTGGTTTTGTGATGAGATGTTTTAGTTTTGACAGCTGTTCTTCTTTTGCGTGAGAAAGTATCTGTATGATTGATGGGAATACGGCTGGATGATATTTTCTTGCAAGTTTTCTTCTTAGTTTTAGAGATTCTTCTAGGTTGAGTTTTTTTTCTATTATTTCTTTTATCAGTTCTTCCATGTATTCTTGCATAGTTTTTCTTTGCTTTTGTTTTATTTTTAAACCTTTAGTTTTACCATTGTAGAATCTACACAAACTTTTATATACTTTTCATGTTCTTTTCTTGGTATGGTAAAATTGAAGGTGAAGTTTTTTCCTGCTTCTTTGTGGAAGAGGGCATTCGCTTATATTATAGATGTATTTGTGATAAATTTAGTTATTGTCCTGCCTTTCCAGAAGGTTTTAGATGCTTTGAGTAATGGTATCAGTGATAAAAGTATTTTCGAATCTTTTGCTTATTTCTCTGCTAACACTGCACAGTTTCAGGCGATATTTCCTAAGCTTATATTCATATTTTCTGTAATCGCTATACTATCTATCCTATATTGGGCTATCTTGGAGTATAAGATTGGTCAGAGTGTAGGAAAAATACTGTTCCATATTTATGTTAAGCCTCAGAATAAGGATCCTACTTTTTGGCAGTTTTTCCTGAGGAATGTAACGAAAGTTTCAACTTTTCCTTTGATACTTGATGCTATGTATATGATATTTACTAGAGGTCGTCAAAGGTATTTCGAGAAGATCAGTAAGACTTTTGTTGTTGAGGCAAAGTATTCACTATGAGAAGGCATATGCAAAAAGGGATGGAGAAAGTTAGGCAAAGCAAGTGGGGTACTGTTATTACTGTGCTTCTTGGTCTTTGGCTTGTTGCTTTTGCTATCTCTTATGTTATGAGTGGCAGCGCTGCTCCTGTTCTTGGTGATGGTAAGATTGTTTTGATTCCTATCTATGGTGTTATTACCGGTGATGGTAGTTCTAGTTTGCCTTTCGGTGCTGAAACTTCAAATTCTGCGCAGATTGTTGAGTATATTAATCAGGCTGGCAAGGATGATAATATAAAGGGAGTTATTTTGGAGATCAATAGTCCGGGTGGTACTGTTGTTGCATCAAAGGAGATTGCTGATGCTGTTAAGGTGCTTAAGTCTAAGAAGCCTGTTGTTGCTTGGATAAGGGAAGTAGGTGCTTCTGGTGGTTATTGGATAGCATCTGCATCAAATAAGATTGTTGCTGATTCTATGAGCATTACAGGTAGTATTGGTGTTACAAGTTCTTATCTGGAGTATACTGGTTTGATGGATGAGTATGGTATTGGTTATGAGCAGCTTATTGCTGGTAAGTATAAGGATGTTGGCAGTCCTTTTAGGGAATTAAAAGTTGAGGAAAGGAATATTTTGCAGGGTAAGCTTGCTATGATTCAGGCTCATTTTGTCAATGCTGTTGCTGAGAATCGTGGTCTTGATAAGGATTATGTTATGGGTATATCTACCGGAATGTTTTATCTTGGTCAGGAAGCTTATAATTATGGTCTTGTTGATTATCTTGGTGGTAAGGATTTAGCGATTAATGTTACAAAGGAGCTTGCTGGTATTGAGGATGCTAAGATTGTTAAGTTCGAGAAGAAAAAAACGATTTTTGATGCTTTTTCTAAGCTTTCTGCTAGTGCTTTTTATTATATGGGTCGTGGTATTGGTGCTGAGATTGGTAGTCAGGCAACTGTTTCTAGTAATTTAGAATTGATGGCGTGAACTACTACTGCCTAACTATTAGTTGAGGGAGTAGCTTCTTGTTTCATTGACGGTAGTTGCCAACTGTGTTGGTAGAGCTTCCATTTCCACAAGCGTTGATTCGGACAGTTCCTGCCCTATCTCAAATATTCTTTTGAGTGTAAGTTTCTTTATTTCTAATGCTGAGTTGTAATCTCTTGGGGCTTTGAAACCACAGAAATGGCATTTATGCACTCTTTCTGATAAGTCTTTTGCTATTTCTTCTCCACATTGGCTGCATCTTTGTGTTGTTCCTTTGTGGTTTACAGGTATGTATAGTTTACCGGCTCTTTCAGCCTTGTAAGCTATCATTTGTCTGAATTTACCCCAACTAGCATCAAGTATATGTTTAGCTAAATGACCATTAACCATGCTAGTTATTGTCATATCTTCTATTCCGATAGCATCATAATTATCTACATAATATTTTGATGTCTTGTGTAAGAAATCATTTCTTGTGTTTACTAGTTTTTCATATTGTCTTGTTAGTTTTATTCTCATTCTTTTTCTATTGCGGCTACCTTTTTTCTTTCTACTTACTTTTCTTTGTAGTGAAGATAGTTTTTCACAATGCTTTTTTAGGTGTCTTGGGTTAGTAATTTTATTGCCTTCACTGTCATAAATTATGTCAGTTAGTCCTAAGTCTATCCCTACAGCCTTTCTTATCTGTTGTTTCTTGATTATTTTCTTGGTTTCTTCTATTATTGAAGCGTGCCATTTACCTGATGCTTCTTTTTTGATTGTGATTTGTTTTATTTTTCCTTTGATTTTCCTATGGCATCTTATAGGGATACTTCCAATCTTTGATAAGTGCAATGTTTGGTATCTTTTACCTGTTACTATTAGTTTGAATCCTGACTGGTTGTAAGTAAATGTTTTGAACCAGCCTTTCCCTTTGAATCTTAATCTGCCAACTTTCCTTTTATTCTTTGATTTTGCTAAGGAGCTAAGATTCGAGAACAATCTGTAACATTCATATTGCATTGTCTTGGAGTATAACTTCTTAAAAGAAGAGTCACAGATTTTCATATTTGGAATAATACCCTGTATTTGAGATTTATCAATAACTTTCTGACTGTTTAATTCATTAAGTAAAATATTATAAGTTTGCCGACACAACTCTAAAGTTTCCATAAGCTTAGCTTCCTGCTGTTTACTCGGGTACAACCTAAATTTATGAGTAATCACTACTTTTTCCATCATTAAAAATAAAAAATTGGTTTACCTTTATAAATGCCTACCCACACACATGTCGCATGTCGTGTACTCAACGGATTTCCGACGACAAGAAAAAAATTCCGGAATCCTAATTCATTCCCAACTTAAATCAAAAATTTTAGAAAGGAGTCTTATTAGAGAAAAAGTTAAAGAATGAATTCTTTTTAGACTTGCGTCTTATGCTGATAAAACCCTGGGGAGTCGCCGAAGCTCCTCCCTGGGGAAAAAAGAGGTGATAAATGAAAGGTATATTGGAGTGGTATATAAAGGTTTCGGTACTCATGTTACTCTATAGTGGTGAACTAATTTCTTAGGAAAATTATAAAAAGACCAGTTGATTTATACCTTAATTACATGCCTAAAACAATAAAATTAGAGAAAGTCAAGGAAAAAACGATTCTTACTGCAATAAAACAAGGAAAAATAATAATCTATCCAACAGATACTATCTATGGTATCGGCTGTGATGCTCTGAATACCAACTCTGTTCTCAAGCTCCGTATGATAAAGCAGAGAAGCATGGAAAAACCTTTCAGTATAATACCTCATTCTAAACAATGGGTTCAAAGAAACTTTGATGTGAACAAGGCTTACATATCCAAGCTTCCTGGCCCTTTTACTTTTATCTTAAGGGCTAAAAAAGATCGTTTAGTTTCTAATTATGTAACAGATAATGTGAATATTTTAGCTATTAGGATTCCTGACCATCCTTTTATTAAGCTAATCCAGAAATCAAAGACACCTTTCATTACCACAAGTGTTAATATCTCAGGAAAACCACCAATAACCAAGGTAAGCAAGATACCTAGAAAGATTTCAAAGCATGTTGATATAATCATTGATGCTGGAGAACTTGACAGGAAACCTTCGACGATTGTGGATCTTACTGGTAATATTGCCAGGCTTATCACTCGTTAAAAAAAAGAAATATTTATATAATATAAAATGTTAATCTTCAAAAGAGGTGAAACGGTTTGAAAAAAATTATTCTACCAATTATAATACTTTTAATTAGCATGTTTGCTGTGAGTGCAGCAGATATTGAAGTGTCGCACGAGTTGCTTACAGAGGATGTCTATCCTGGTGAGAGAGCACAGGTTAACATTATGATCAAGAATAACAAGGCAACTGATGATTATTTTAAGATTGAGCCGAATGCTTTGGAGATGTATCCTTTGCTTCCTTTTTCCGCTTTCAAGGATGTCATTCCGCCAATAAGATCCCAGGTTGATATTCCTTCTGGTCAGAAGTTAACATTTCCTTTTGACATCTATATCAAGGATGGTATAGAGCCGGACAGAAGATACACTTTGAATTTTAATATCAAGTCTGGTACTGATCCTGAGCTTAAGGTCAAGTATCCTGTCTCTGTTGATGTCAGTTCTCCTGAGGAGCTTATTAAGGTAACTTCTGATATGCCTGATGAGATAATCCCTGGAAAAGAAGTTGTCTTTACAGTTACTTTCCGAAATCAGGCTAATATGATGGTTGATCCTATTGAGCTTTATATTGATTCTGAGCTTTTTAGCAAGCAGTATTCTGAGAAGCTTTACCCGACACCTTATGAGATTACAAAGACATTGAAGTTTACTCCAGACCCTACTGCTAAGCCTGGAACTTACGAGCTTGGCATCAGAGCATATAAGGGTAAGACTCTTAGAGGTAAGCTTATCACAACTTTTAATGTTGCTTCTAACCCGGATGTTCTTAGCAAAGTAGAGACTTCAGCTGGTTTTTTGACAAGGACTGTTACCGTAACAAAATCTAACAAGGGTAATGTAGCTGTTGAGGAATATTATGCTTTCCCTATCAGCTGGCTTCAGAAACTGTCAACGTCTTATAACTATGAGCCTCAGAAGATAAGTTCCGGAAAGGTTGAGTGGTACTTTACACTGCAGCCGGACAGCCAGTATGTTCTTAGGATAACTACCGATTATAGGATTCTGTTCTTCAGTCTTGTTGTTATTTTCATCGCAGCTATTGCTTTGATTTATTATATCAGGCGTGGTGTGTTGATCAAGAAGGAGATCTTTAGTTTGAGAAATGAGAAGGGCGTAGTGTCTGAGATTAAGATTCTTATCCATATCGTTAATAGGACTCCTCGGCCTATTAGGGATGTTAAGGTTGTTGATATCCTTCCTAATTTGTTGAAGGTTGAGAAAGAATTTGGAACCATCAAACCTGTTAAGATTCAGAAGGGTGAGAAGATGTCCAGGATTATTTGGAATATTGATGAGCTTGAGCCTAAGGAGGAAAGGATTATTTCCTATAAGGTGAAGCCTGGTATCCATATTCTTGGTAGGATTGTCTTGCCTGCCGCCTTGATAAGGTATAGGACTAAAGAAAGGAAGATTATTGATGTTAAGTCCAACAAGGTTGTCTTTTTTTCAGGTTCTAAAGAGAAGAAGGAAGAATAATTCTTTTATCTTTTTTTCTTATTAATTATGGACAGTAGTTGGAGAAGTAGAAATCTGCCATTTGGCTTTGTGATTTGCCCTTACAAGGGCTGTAGTCGTTGTTTTTGAGTCCCATTAGTGCTAATGCCTTTTTGAGTTGTTTCTTTTCTCTTCTGTTTTTGTTGTATATGTGTTTCTTTTCATGCCATAGCTTCCTGCTTGCTTTTCTTAGGTGTGCTCTTATCCTTACTCTTCTCTGTCTTTCTCTTAAGTTTATTTTGTTTCTGTTCTTGAGTCTGTATCTTTTCTTTAGCAGCAGGATTCTTGCCTTGTTTTTCTTTCTGTAATCTCTTGCTCTCTGTTTTTTCTCTTCTTCACTGAGTTTTTTTCTTGGTTTAGGTTTTTCCCTTATAGTCTGGGTAATTAGCTTAAAAGCCTTCCAGATTTCTTCAAAGTGCCTTTCTGTTTGTTCTT
>JAHIPG010000200.1 GCA_018894775.1 Nanobdellota archaeon | reverse complement strand
AACCCACTTAACCAATAATATTGCTCCATTGATATCATAAATTTTCAAAGGTAAAACAACTTCAAGCAAGACTCTAAGCTGCGATAGCGTAATTGATGGTGCTTTTTTTTCCCAATTTGATTTTCAGATGCCAAAGAAAAAAGTGGGATAGCATACAGGTTAAAATATGATGATTCCACCCCGTATATTTTCTGACTTCATACTGATCCATCCCCAATTCACTTTTCGTCTCTTCAAAACATTGCTCTATAGCCCATCTAAGACCGCTTAGCCAAACAAAGGTCTTTAATTTTGTACTTTCAGGTGCGTTGCTTATGTAATAATAATATGTAGGATTGTCTCCCAAAGTTCGTTTGATGATAAGCCAAACAGTTTTCTGAGGTAGTCCAGCCTTTGATAGAACAACACGTTTTCTCGTAAATTCATACTCTATCGGTCCTTTAGTACCTTCGGACACTTTACGTCGGTACCAAAAATAATCATTTATATTTTTAGCAAGAGTTTCGAAAGATATAGGTTTCTTCTCTGTTTTTTCTACAACCTCTTTGGTGCGAAGTTCTCCTTTATACTTGTATTCCTTTTTTCTTGTAATCGGACTTTTTAACCAACATAATGTGTCAGATGGCATGCCTACAAAATAAATTAAGCCTTCACATTTTTCTATAGCATCAATAAACCCAGGACTATTTCCATAAAGGGAATCTGCCAAAACGTATTTAAATGGAATAACTTTCTGCTTTTGAAAATTCTGAAGCATCTCGACTGCCAATTGCGGTTTGGTCTTGTACTCAACATCTTCAGGAATTTTACATTTAATCTTTCTTTCCTCGTAATCTTCATCAAACCATTTCTCAGGAATAAATAACCGCTTATCTAATAAAGCATAACCCGAAGGGGACGCATAAGCAGCAAAGACTCCAACTTGACAATTATCAACCTTGCCCAAATTACCACAATACTGTTTTGCTACTCCGGCTGAATCGTTTCCTTTTTTAACAAATCCAGACTCATCAAAAATCAATATTCCGTTGGAATCGCCCATATCTTCGTTTATCATATTATGGTATTTGTGCAATATCTTATTCTCATCCCACACTACGTCACTTACCAGTCTTTGCATTGATCGCACCTCTCCTCCTTGAATGTTCAGTGCAATCGGTTCAATAGATTTTCTTTCCAATTTACTAAGCTGACCCACAGTATATCGAAAAAAATTCTTCCTCGGCTCACTTCTTGAAAAGCAATCTTTGAACTCCTCATGAAATCCTTTCAGTTCATCAATAAATTCCTCAACCTCTTTCTTTTCTACACTGAACTTAGGTATCGAAAAGGTTTCACCATTGGTTCGACATTCCGGCAACATACTTTACCTCCTTTTTTTGTTGCCAGAAATATAGCAAATTCTTTTTTAATTTACAATGATTAGTTTTGCCAAGTGTCGTTGTAGGGTTATGATACTTCATCTTTTGCAGTAGAAAGTATTCGCAGATGGTGGATAGACATGGGAAGTGAAAAATATCACAATAGTAAAAAACTTATGATTACCGCAGATGGTGGAGGAAGTAATGGTTCCAGGCGAAGACTTTGGAAAACTGAATTGCAAAAATTTGCAGATGAAACAGGTTTAGAAATTACCGTATGTCATCTTCCGCCAGGAACGAGTAAATGGAATAAAATAGAACATAGACTTTTTTCACAAATTACAATGAACTGGAAAGGAAAACCTTTGGAAAGCTATGAAATAATTGTAAATCTAATTAGTTCGACCAAAACGCGTAAGGGATTAAAGGTCAAAGCCGTATTAGATGAAAATTTTTATAAAAAAGGGATAAAAGTAACTGATGCTGAATTAAAAAAAGTAAATTTAAAGAAACATGAATTTCATGGAGAATGGAATTACACAATTTCAAAAACTGTGGAGTAAGTTGTAAATGTTATTTCTTTACGGGCACTAAGGTTCACACCAAACCTTTCCGTCAGTAGCCGGAGCCGGATGCCTCTGGCAAGTTTGATGGGAAAAGGATAAACACCTAATATTTTTGCCATCTCGTTCCCAAGCCCCAGCTTGGGAACGAGGATCGAATAAATATGATTTTGCTTTTTTTTAACTCGCTAATAATTTCTTAGCGCCTTGCGGTAATCAAATAGTATCTTAGCCGCACTATATATTTTTGATTCTACAAATTCCCGCCCCATTTTATTCTTCGAATCCGGTTCTTTAACTTTCGGATTTCTGCTTTATAAGAACCTATTTTTTCACCCAGATTCCTTATATCTCTTTTTCTTTTCAAAAGGTCGATCTTTTTTAAAGCCCTTAACTCCTGCCACATTTTCCATTTAATTTT
>JAHIPG010000199.1 GCA_018894775.1 Nanobdellota archaeon | reverse complement strand
TTATTTAGATGCTAACAGCACTATTAGAAGTCAAATGTCTCCACATATCATCATATTTTGTTTAAAAATTTGAAAATATCACAACAATTTCCCATTTCTGATATATCTATCATCACAAGGGAAAATTAATAATAACTTGACACAAGTCCTATCAATCATTTTATTCAAGGCAATAATCTCTTATAAGGACTTGTGTTAAGTTGCAACGTTAAACACTCCGGTGTTTTGTCTGGGGGAAAAGGGTTAAACATGAATAACAACAGGTGAAACCTATCTTTGCGAAAGTTACCTCTATAAACTGCTAATATTTATATCTGTTCGTTGAGAATTCCATCAGAATAGCTTTCGCAAAGGTTGTCTCAGCTTCTCCCAACCTATCTTTGCGAAAGTTACCTCCATAAAGTGTGAACCATAAAACCAACAACCACTCCCCAACCCTGAAAAGGGTTAAACATGAATAACAACAGGTGCAACCTATTGACTGAGGAACCAACAACCACTCCCCAACCCTAAAAGGGTTGAACTACACAATGCTTCTATCAGAAAAATCAATATCATGCATTTCATGTTAGACACCTTCGGCGTTTTTTTTAGGAGACGTTCTTTAAGATATTTTTCCTGATCCATATTCTCTCGCTTACTTATTATCAAGACTTATAATGCCGCAAATCAGCTGCGTTTAGCTTTCGGATGCATTTGCATGGCTATGCGTGATTTTCTTACCCCAAGCCATTTTTTAAATGATGTCTGGCTTTCTCCAGATGGTTTTCCTGCCACTATATCTTCTACACTTATATCTTCGTCTATATCTTCCCAGTGAATCCCGTGACCTCTGCCAATCAGCCTCCAATTTTTCCTTTCCCTCAGCGTAGCATTTAATAGACGGGGATACCATGCTGTTGGAACTGAAATTGTTCTGCCATCACTAAGGTCTACGCTCAGAGTCTCCTCTGTTACTGATACGCTTTCTGCGACCGGAATTTCAATTTCAATCGCCAAAGTACTCATTCCATACCTCCAATATTTTATCCAGATTCTCTTCAATTATCTTGAAAATTCTTGATAAATCTACCCTATTAAAACCACCACTACTCTCCAGCCTTATTGGATCGAGCCAAAACTTTGCAATTTTATCATCTCTTTCGATATGCACGTGAATCGGCTCATCACGGTCACCAGAATAGAAGAAAAACCGATAAGGTCCAACTCGGAGTATTGTGGACATTTAGCTATTTTCCTCTTTTAGTTGTCTTTTACGCCTAATACCATTTTCAATAGATGTAAAATTTTTCATATATCAGCCCTTCTCTTAGAGTTCTCCACCTCGAAGAGGTCTCTACGAGACGAGATAGCAGTCAAATATCTCCACATATCATCAAGTTTTGTTGAAAAATTTAAAAACATAACTGCAATTACCCATTTCTGATATACATCTCATCACAAGGGAAAATTAAATCTTGAGCAAGTAGTAATCAAGTTAAAATAAAACATTCCGGTTGTGTGTTTCCTCGTTAAATACCTTCGGCGTTTTTTAGAGAATGTTCTTTGTTCATCTGACCCGCCTGCTTGTCGGGAAGGCAACCGCCGGATGTTATTCAGGTTCAACCTTATTGGGATTTTCCAACGTCTATTCTATTTATCGCTCAAAACCCTGAAAGGGTTAAACATGAATAACAGCAGGTGCAACCTGTTGACTGAGGAACCAGCAACCACTCCCCAACCCTAAAAGGGTTGAACATGAATAACAAAAGGTGCAACCTATTGACCATAGAACAAGCAACAGAGCCTCCAACCCCGGAGGGGTTGAACTAATCAAAATATTTCTCATCAAAATCAATCTTATGTTCTTTAAGTAATATTATCAATTCTTCTTTAAAACTTAGTTTTCTATGATGCTCCTTCTGGTTCTTTACATACTCTATTAAATTATCTTTTTCCTCTATTGAATAAGTAAATGCTCCATATCCAGTTTGCCAAGCCTTAAAAGTTGGAAATATTCTTTCCTCTTTAATCCACTTTGAACTAGCAACTTTTATATCTTTTACCAAATCTGCTAAGGCAACGGAAGGAGGTATACTGGTTAATATGTGGATATGATCCTCTATGCCATTTATTCTATAGAGATGGCAGTTGTGGTTTTTTATTATTCCCCAGATATAGCGATATAAGGTATCCTGATTTTCAGGAAGCAACCATTTTCTACGTTTTTTTGTTGAGAATACGATTTGATATAAAATTTGTGTGAAAGTTGACATATTTTTAAATACCTCTTTTGATAAACA
>JAHIPG010000198.1 GCA_018894775.1 Nanobdellota archaeon | reverse complement strand
TATTTATACGGATTATTCATACGTAAGAATGCTTGTTTAGGCTTTTAATGGTTAAATATTGGTAGAACGAGGATTCTAGGATGCTTAGATTACGTTAGGTAAAAAGTAGTTCTTATAAATAGAAGATATAGTATTTTAATATCATGAAAGGGATAATATTAATGCATGTTGATAAGAATCAAGAAGAAATTCATGGCCCAGATTTGAAAGAACTTATAGAAATAAATATGGGCTTGCATAATAAGATATATAATTTGCCCCATTGGGAAGATAGGATTAGCATATTTGAACCTTATAGAAATCAAATAACAACTATTAGTTATCGTACACCTGAAAATTCAATAGGCATCCAATGGTATGATTGTAAATTACAAATTATTAATGATAATATTAATTATGTGGAAATATGCGGTCAAAGACTTTCTCTATGCATACGAACCATGAAGGATTTATTAGAAGGTAAACATTCCACCCATAATCCTTTATTCGAAAAACTTGAATGGTCAAAAGAATTATATCATGAAGTTCTTAAATCTGTAATCCCAACAGAAATATTATATGATTTGTCTATGCAATAATCTGGGTATAATTTACTATTACCTCATTTGATTCACATACTTATAACGGATTACTCAAAATAGCAGAAGACAACCATATATCAACCTTATTATAAGATAGGCTATTATTATCGCTAAGATGATCTTAATTATCTCTTTTTTTGTTATCTTCATCTGTTAGTTTCTATAAACTTCTCAATGCTCCTGTCATAACTCTTTTCCACATCATCTGGAAAATAGCATGCAGGCAACTGACCCTGCTCCCTATGATGCTTGATACATTCACAGCAAAGCCCTTTTCTTGGACATCCTTCATAACTACAGTTGCACATCTCCAAGTTCTTTCCTTTATTTTCACATTTAACCATCATTCCCACACTCCTTCAATCTTAGTATTACATTTTGGGCACTTGCCATTATTTAAATTGTTTTTTATCACATCAAAATAATTCCTCTCAACAACAACAGCTTTGCATTCAGGACAATAAGTCTGGAAATACTTATCAATCTTAAGGTTGCCGGTATACACATTCTTCAAACCAGATTTCTTAGCAATCTCATAAGCCTCTACAATCTTTTCTACAGGAGTAGGCTGCTTATCAAGCATCCGGTAAGCAGGATGAAAACGGGTAAAGAACAAAGGAACATTAACGCCTAATTCTTTCTTAATCCACTCACACATCTTCTTTATATCCTTAGGATCATCATTCAAACCTTCCATCAGCAGATTGGTGATCTCAAACCAGACGTTCATCTTCTTCAAAAGCTTTAAGGTGTTAAGAACAGGTTTTAAGCTGCCAAGACAGAATTTCTTATAGAACTTATCCGTAAAAGCCTTAAGATCAACATTAGCAGCATCAATATACTGGTATAATTCCTTTGTTGGCTCGGGGTTAATGAAGCCGTTAGTCACCATGACATTCCTCAAACCCTTCTTTCTGGCCATCTTAGCAATATCATAAGCATACTCATAGAAAGTAGTCGGCTCGTTATAGGTATAAGCAATACTATTACAACCCTCGTAAATCGCTCTTTCAACAATATCATTAGGAGACATACCAACCGGATGGACATCCTCAGGATATTCTTGCGAGACAGGATTCTGACAAAAATCACAATGCAAAGTACAGCCGGAAGTACCTATGGAAAAAATTTTGGTTCCTGGCAAGAAATGGAATAACGGTTTTTTTTCAATAGGATCAATAGCAAAACCCAGAGGCAGGCCATAGACCATTGATTGCAATCTCCCAAAAACATTCTTTCTAGCCCTGCACTTGCCGTATTCTCCTTCTTTTAGTACGCAGTAATTAGGACAGAGTTCGCACTTAACAACATCATCTTTCAACTTCCTATAGAACATAGCCTCTTTCATCTTCTAATGCGGACAAAACGGACTTGGGCAACCGCCGGAATACTCAGGCTCAGCACTTATGTAAGACAATGTCTCCCCTTCTTCCTGACCGGCGAGACCGACAAGATATAATACCTGCTCTTTCTTACTGCCATAACGATAAACAGTAATACCCTTACAATCAGACCTGAAAGCATGCCAATAGACCTCCTTAACATCCTCAACCGTTGCCTCCCTAGGAAGATTTACAGTCTTACTCACAGCATTCTCAGTATAACTCTGGAAAGCAGACTGAACCTTCACATGATACTCCGGATCAATATCCAAAGCTGACCGGAAAATCTTCTTTACTTCATCCGGAACCTCAAACAATTTCTGAATAGAACCAGTCCTTGCGATATAACTCATCAACTCCTCAGAATAAAAACCCTTAGCCTTAGCCATCCTCTCAAAATAAGGATTAATCTCAACCAGCTTAGTGCCGCCTAAAACTTTCCTGATGAAAGCCACAGCAAACAAAGGCTCAATACCAGAACTGCAGCCAGCAATAATACTGATACTACCAGTAGGAGCTATAGTTGTAACAGCAACATTACGCCTTTTCTTCTTAAAAGAACTGTTCTTAAAATTAGGAAAAACACCTTTTTCTTTTGCCAAATCTTCAGAAACCTTCACTGCCTCAGTGTTGATGAACTTCATAAGTTTTTCTGCCATATTCACAGCATCCTTAGAATCATAAGCAATATCCAATTGGATAAGCATTTCTGCAAAACCCATCACACCCAGACCGATACGCCTGTTAGATTTGGTTATAGATTCCATGTCTTTTAATGGAAACGTGTTGACATCAATAACATTGTCTAAGAATCTAACTGCTGTCTTTATGACACCTTTCAGATGATTCCAATCAATCTTCTTATCCTTAACGAATCTTGAAAGATTAATACTGCCAAGATTACAGCTCTCATAAGGATACAAAGGAACTTCACCACAATTTGAAACAATTATCCCATTAGATATGAAAGAATGTGTCAAAGGCTCAGTCAGATCATATACTCTCAACTCTTTATGGTCTTTAACAGTCTTAACCTTATCAAAGAAATAATCTGAATAATAAGATTTTGACCTTAACAAAGAGATTTTTCTATCATGACGTCCGCATAAAAATCCTACATTATCTAAAAACTTTAAAACACTGTCTTTACTTACCTCCAACTCAAAAAGAATACCGTCTGTCAAGTATTCTCTTTTTTCACCTTTTACCGTAGTGTAGAAAAATTTCTTCTGAGGTTTCCTATGCCTGCTATAAATTTTTGATTTTATACCCAAATTAAGCAAAAGCAACTGTACCTGTTTAAGCAACTTTTCAGACTTAGAAGTCAATCTCACATAAGAAGATTTATCTTTAATATAATTAACAGTCCCATCCGCTGTAAACAATCCCTGTAAGAATCCTATAACAGCCTCTTTAGGGGCAGTAAATATGGAATTAGGAACTTCTTTTTCATCAGCACATACAGGCTTAACACCAAGTTTCATAAAAAAATCTGCAAAGAACTTAGAATGGAAAGTCAAACATCTAACATCCCTATCTTTAAGTTGTTCAGTAGGTTTACCATCATAAATATCCTCCAGGATAGGTTTAAAGTAATCCATAACAGGATAATCTTTCTTGCCGAATATCCAAGCAACTCTACAATCTTTTCCATAACTAAAGTGCCCATCTCCAACAAGCCATCCAATAATCTGACCTAATTCTTTAGACCACTTTTTAGGCATATTAAATGTATAAGTCCTTCCGTTCTTTCCTTTGATTATATTCTTAGGTGTGAATAGCAGTCTATAATCTTGATTAAATTTGCCTTCTTTACATTGAAGTAATACCTTATGATCTTCAGTAAGATTCTCCATCCTTACCCAACCATCAGAAGTCATTATCTTATGATCAGGAGTTGCTACTAATTCATAACCTGATTTTGTTATTAGTTTTAATGTCTGCTTTATACCAGAATCAAACAATGCAGTTGTGTTACACAATTTTACAGCATTCTGCTCCTTCATAAGAAGATACTGAGCCATATGACCATTAGAAACCTTAATAGGAACTCTATTATCAGTAAGAACACTTACGCTTTGATGGCCTGCGTTGACCAAATCCTCAAACCTTTCTAAGCCCTTATCTGTAGATACTAAAGCATTCCCCGCAACACAAGGATTAGTTGCCTCAATGTCTCCCAGATTTTTCTTCAAAGGATTCTTGCTGTTGATCTTATCCAGGAAAACTAATCCAGGATCACCAGTACGCCAGGCATAAGTGCAAATCATATCAAAAATTCCGGAAGCATTAAGCTTACCAGCAGCCTTACCAGTCCTGGGATTGATAAGATTGTAATCATTATTCTTCTTAACAGCTTTCATAAAATCATCAGTAATACCGATGGAAAAATTAAAATTAGAGAAAGATTCATTTCCTGATTTAGAAGTTATGAACTCAATAATATCAGGATGATCAACCCTCAGGATACCCATGTTAGCTCCACGCCTTCTGGAACCCTTCTTGATAACATTAGTCATCCTGTCAAAAATACTGATAAAAGAGACAGGACCGGATGCAATACCTTTTGTGCTCTGCACCATATCCCCTTTAGGCCTGATATGCGAAAAAGTAAAACCAGTACCGGCACCAGCCTGCTGAACCAATGCTGCAGTCTTAAGCGCATCAAAAATACTCTTCAAAGAATCCTCAATTGGTATTACGACGCAAGCTGACAACAATCCAAGATCAGTACCAGCATTCATCAAAGTAGGACTATTAGGCAGGAACTCTAACTTTGCCATTATGGTGTAAAACTCTTTCTCCCACTTAGCCCTATCCTTTTTTTCTACTTTAGCAATATTCTTTGATACTCGTTTAAACATATCCTCAGTCTTCTCAATAATATTACCCTTAGAATCTTTCAACAGATATCTTTTTTCCAAGACTCTGGTTGCGTTAAGAGAAACCTTCAAAGGAACATCCAAAAACTCCTCCACTTTCCTCTCTTCCTTATTCTTCTCCCTGAAAACCCTGGCAGCCTTAGACAGACCATTCTTCATAAGAATCTCCTCAACCATATTCTGAACATCTTTAACCTCGGGAGTTTGCCGAATCTTGAAAATCTTCTCCAAATCCTTGACAATCTCATCAGAAACCTTCTTAGCAAGCTTCTCATCATCACGCTTTACAGCCTTCAAAGCATTATAAACAGAAACAGCAATCTTTTTAGAATCAAACTTTACAGTCTTCCCATCACGCTTTTTAATTTTAGATATACTCATTAATTATCCTCTTTCCTAAGCTATAAGAAGTAAATGCGTATTTTTATAGTTTTCCCTTGAGAAAAGAAATTATTTCTTATTCGCCGTTATAGGCTGTATCACCATCTCATTACAATCTTTTAGGCTGAATTCTACATTTTCTCCTTTATGGAGGTTTAATGCATCACTTACCTCTTTAGGTATCCTTAATATAAGATTACTTCTAATCCTGCTTAACTTTAGATGGAATTTCTGTTTTTTTAACTTATTTAGCAATAGTATCTTTTGTGCTTTTTCAGGATTGTAGTATTCCTCTTTACAATTCGGGCATTTCCATCCATCTATCTTATATCCGTTGAACTTTAGGTTCTTGGTATATTTTGCTATTTTCC
>JAHIPG010000197.1 GCA_018894775.1 Nanobdellota archaeon | reverse complement strand
ACCATAGGAGAAATGTGCAGATTCACAAAACTCTGCACACAAAAAACCACATACTGGCTAAAGAAAACCTTCAAAAATCATAACACCGGAAGAAAAATACTAAACCAATACATACTAGTCAAAAACGCAAAAGTTTAGTAATAAGAATTGTCTGATAGTAATAAAAGTCTAAAAATCGTCTGCAAATCTCACAAATTCTTTGGCCTTACCCAATAGCTCTCTAAGACGAGGAATATTAATATCCTCCTCATCAACAACAATAGCCACACCCTTCCTGTACTCTTCCTTTGACACATACTTTCCCTTATCTATCTTTTTAAGATATAGATAGAATTTAATAAGTTCCTGAATATCCTTATTCTTAGGAAACTTCTTCTTCAGCACATCAGCACGTATCAAGGCAATAGTAGGTATATCCTTGACATTCTTCTTCTCCAAAATCTCACTGATAGTATATTCTAAAGAATTGAGCAATCTCTTGATAATGTGCTTAACAACATCACCTGTCCGGGTATACTTCAAAGTAACATGAAAAAGATGATCCGCTCTTATGACTTGTCCTTGTGAAGTATCAATATCTCTTACCATTTCTTCTCCAATACTCTATTCATCCTACTAAAAAAAGGTTTCGATTTGTTAAGATACTCCTTAACATTGTCATAAGTCACATTTTTCATCTTATAGGTGTCAGAACATATGACTAACTTGTCATTCTTCACAAACTCAACAGGACTTTTATGACGATAAGCAATTATCTGGGCTAAATCTTCCATGATAAGGATATGTTCCCTATCGATATTATAACGCTTGACAATCTTAGTCTTAAAGATATCCAACCTGGACTTATAATCATCAGGAACAGTCATTATACGCTTATACAACCTCTCATAGGTCAGGAAAGCATCCATAGCAGAAACATAAGCGGTATGCAGATTCTCAATAACGGCAAATATAAGCTTAACATCTTTCAACAATGGATAAGTAACATATGTAAGATGGTCAGCTGTATGTAAATGCCTATTAGCTCCAGCTACAAGCTTTAAAACAGTCTCCATTTTATAGTCGATAAAGTAAGAAGTCAAACATTTATTTAAATCTTATTGTTGAAGACTTAAAATTGCCTCAGCAAGGTCCCCTTTACTCTTCTCTAATGCTTCTTTAGCTTCTTCCTCAGAACATCCAGCCTGATCCACCACCGTCTTGACATCTTCTTCCTTGTAAGCCTTAAGGTCTCTCTCTTCGATGTCACCAGTAATCTGCAAACTCTCCTGACCCATCATGTTAACCCTCATAACCTGAGGATTCTTAATGACAAGCTCTTTATCTTCAGTTTTGATTATTACTTCTATCGCTGGTATCTCTTCCTGCTTGACACCCATCTTCTTCATGGCTTTTTCCATCTGTTTAGGATTTATTTTTGGAAACATTTTTTTCAACCTAAAGGTTTAAAGTTATGCAAATATAACTCGAAAAGAATTACAACTACTATCGCAATCACAACTAAAATAGGTTTAAACTCTATCTTAGACTTGTAATCATCAAAATACCTTACCAAGCCTCCACCTGATTGAGGCATATTTATCTTTTCTGCCATCTTAGATATTAAAATAAAAATCTATGTTTAAAAAGGTTTTGGAAGAGAAGTTCTGTCCCCACTGCCGGATTAGAACATAGAATAGGAACTGAATGCACCGGCAGGGATTTGAACCCTGGTCTTCGGCTCTCTTCGAAAGTTCTTGGAAGGCCGAAATTCTACCACTGAACTACCGGTGCGTATCAAAATCTAAAGAATTAAACTGCTTATAAATTTTACTTTTTCTGTATTTTCTCCAAAGCACTCTCAAAATAGAACTTAACCTTTTTCTGATGTTCCTTAACAGTCTCTGCTTTCTCCTTAGGCTTACCAACCTTAGCAAAAGCCTCGTTAATCTTATCAGGATTCCAACCTTTAATTGCAAGTGATTGCTTTATCTTAACCTCAGGAATGTTAAGCTCTAAACACTTCTTGATAAAAGTCTTCAACTTCTTAACGCTCGCATCACCCTTAGGAGCCAAACTAATCGTAAACAATCTCTTCTTATCCCACTTAATATCTTCAAATGCATAAATGATCTGTGCCTTACTCCAACCAGTATCCAGTAAAGCCTTTGCAATCTGAGGATTTTTCATATTCTTCTCCTGAGAAGCCTTAATATATCTTTTAATATTTGCAAGATCAGCAGGACTCTTGAAAGGAGACTTACCAATAACCTTCCTGAAAGCACCTTTACCCCTATAGAAATTAATATAAACAATACCAGCCGTCAGGACAACAATTAAAACTATGATAAGAATCCAGGGTATAGGAGTCTTACCACCGCAGTCCTCTGGACAAACAACTTCATCCTCATAAGGAACTTCACATATCTCATTGCCACATACATTAGTTTCTTCATCGATAATTTCACCGCTAGTATCCTTAGGGGTCATGATAGACTTCAAGTTATAAATCATATTTTGCGTTACATCAACGCCTTTAACACCATACCTTATGTTTACGGCCTTTATAATAGAAGGATAACTATATCGAATGATAGGATCCTCCTCCAACACCTCATAACTATCATCCTCAAAGAATATATCATCAATACTGCTAGCAAAACTCTTAGGAATAATCTCATAGACATAAACATCAGACATAGACTTTTTAGGGATAATGGTTTTTGTAACAAGAGAATATTTATCTTTAGAACCATCATTCTTCTCCAAGATATAATTAGTAACCTCAGTATTTACCTCAAACCTGTTCTGGTAAAGATATATCTCCTGTTCAGTTTCTTCCAGACTCACATCTGCAACATCATTAGGTTCAGGAATGTATAAATCCTTAAAAGAAGTATCAACACCAAAACTCACAGGGTAATCAGCAAGATATTCCTCAATATCATCCAACAATTCGTTAAGCTTAGCATCAGACTCTTCACTGGTAAGGTTCTCATCAGCCTTAATCTTATTCAGCTCAGACTCAAAAGAATCAAGCTTGCTAGCATCAAGATTGATACCAAAAATAGTTAATACATCACCCTTCTCAGCTTTAAGAGTTGAGAGTTTATTCTTAGCCTCTGTTATAATACTAGCCACATCACCAGTATCCGGAACAAAACCCTTACCATAAATTGTTACAGGCTTAGTTATCTTTTCACCAGGGATAAGAGATACTTCAAGATAAAACACTTTTGATGTTTCATTAAACTCTGAAGGCATAGTAATATTAAACTTATCAAGATCTAACTTAAGAGAATATGACCCATTAGTAAGATCAGTACTTTTTATTTTAGTAATACCTCCAGGAATAGTTGTCACATCATAAAAATTGGTTGAGTAAGCTGAACCCCCCCCATACTCAGTATAATCAATCCTAAGATTTCCAAGAGCTAACACAGCTTCATTAGCTGAAGAAATTGTTATAGGAACAGCACAGTCACCAATATCATTCTCCTTGCAGTCAGAAAGATAATAAGTCAATGAAAATGTCATCTCCTGATCGGTAGCACCTGCAGCCCATTTAACTGACTTATCCAAAATACCATCATATATTCCAGGAGCAAACTTCAGGAAATAATCCTTTGAAGTATCACCCAAACAGTTAGTCTTACCAGATCCCAGAGGAATAGGGCATGTATATTTAGATGTAGACGTGGTTGAATCCCTTATTATATCATAATGATCATAATCATTATCTCCTTTATAATAAATACAAAGCAGATAAACACCTGTCTTAGAAGTATTAAACTCAAGATTACAGGTCTTCCATCCAGCCTCAACAGCCAACATAGGTTCTGGAATATCACAGAAGTCAGCACCACCTGAAGCCTCAGACCCACCATCAAAAGACAGCAAGACAGCCTTTATGTCAGAACCTTCAAAATTCTTCTTAATCTTAGCACCAACATTAAAAGATTTAGACTCAGGGAGGTCTACTTCTTCACAATAATAAGTCCCATTATTTGATAGAGTAGCCGGATTACCTTCTGCCTGGATGTTTAATGAACTAGGATACTGGTCAGAACCAAATTCCACAAACTCACCAAAGTATTTCCATTCGTTCTTACCTGTATAATCCTCCACATCAATGCTAGGGAATTCAATCGGGTTCTCAGCACTGCCTGTAACTTTCATAGTAAACCCATCAACAGTACCAAATTTAGGAAGCATAAAAGCAAGCTTCTTGGAAGTACCGTCCATGGAAAGCGAAACAGAACCTCTAGGGTTTGAAGCAGAAATCTCCTCTTCAGTCTCATCATAAGAAATATTATTCTGGTTTAGATAGTCAATCAACTTAATCTGATCTGAAGAATCAGCAAATTCAACCTCAATAGAAAGTGAAGAACTAATAACATCTGAAAAAATTATATCAATAGAACCCTCTAAAGCCTCACCGGACTTCAACTCATTCTTTACCAAAGATATCTGTAAAGGATCTGAAGAATTGCTTGTTGCCAAACCCGTAATGTTTTCAAAACCATTCTGATTATACTGAATAAAGAAAGCTGCAAATATCAAGAATGCTACTATTATTACTATTT
>JAHIPG010000196.1 GCA_018894775.1 Nanobdellota archaeon | reverse complement strand
CATAAGGGGTTTTAAAATGATCAACAACTTTCAATGCTCTTTTCAAATCATTCAAAGCAGCAGGTGTAGGTTCAGTAACAGCAATTACAAAATCAGCACCGGTAATAGAAGCAATAACTGGACATCCAATGCCTGCTGCAGAATCAATCAAAGCAAAATCAAATTCTTCTTTTCTTTCAAGATCCAGCAATTTTTTTCTTACAATACTAACAATTTCACCAGAACCACTTTCACCAATCTTTAACTGGCCAGAAACTATCTTAAAATCATATTTTGTTTTACCAACACCAACCTTCCCATTCACAACCTTCCTCAACTTAATAGCATTAGAATTACAAACTAAGGAACATACACCACATCCTTCACAGAGGAATCTATTAAAAATAGGCAGGTTATATTTATCATCCCAGCTTATCGCGTTAAAATTACAATTCTGAAAACATTTCTCACATCTTACACATTTTTTTCTTATCAGTTCAGCTTTTTCGCTCGTTTCAATATTCTTCCAGGAGAATTTCGTATAACTAAGTCCAAAACATAATGCAAGGTTGGGTGTGTCAACGTCACAGTCGGCAGTGATTATTTTTTTTCTTTTGGAAAGCAGAACAGCAAGTGATGCAGTTATTGAACTTTTTCCGACTCCTCCTTTGCCTGAAAGTATTGTTATTGTTTTCATTTTTTAAAATGTTTTAAAATATTTTTTATATTTATGTTTTCAATAGGTCTGCCTTGATAGTATGCTTCCAATATTCTCTTATCATAAGGTATTTCAGCTATGATTTTTATCCTGTATTTTTTTACAATTTTTTGGATTAGTTTTTTATCTCCTAGATCTGATTTGTTAAGAATTACTTTTGCAGGAATCCCTAATTTTTTAAGAAGTTTAAGTATAACTCCTAAATCATGCTCCCCCAAAGGCGTAGGTTCTGTAACAACCAAAGCAAGATCAACATCCATAACAGCCTCTACAACATTACAATGTGTACCTGCAGACGTGTCAATCACAACAAAATCTCCCTTCTGCCATGATTTTTTAGCATATTCTCTTTCCTTTTTAACTAATAATGCAGACATAGCATAATTAGGGATTATCTGAGCAGAAATAAGCTTTAAATTATTCATCTTACCAGAATAGATTTCACCAGCTTTCTTCTTTCCAGCCTTTATAGCTTTAGAAGGGCATGAAATTATACATGCTTTACAACCATTACAAGGACAATCATTAAAAATAGGATGCTTTCCTTTAACAAAAACTATAGCATTAGACTTGCATACTTCACTGCATTTCCCACACTTCATACATTTGTCAAAATCAAATTCAGGAATCGTTTGAAAGACATCTCTTTCTTTTTTTCTTTTAATCGACAAGAGTATATGGTCATTAGGGCAGTCAACATCACAATCTACTAACATGACCTTATTTTCTTTTGCTAATCCTATAGCAAGGGCTGTTGCTACAGTACTCTTTCCTGTTCCGCCCTTACCACCTGTTACCACAATCTTCATCTTATATTTTAATTTGCAACCCTAACTATTTCTACTATATCTTTTAATCTTTCAAGTTTATCTTCAATTATTTCATATTTTATTTTTTTCATCTTTTCCTCTCAACTTTTTCCAATTAATCCTAGTGATGCATGCATGCACCTTCAAAGTCTTCTAATTTGTCTAAGTTTTCTATTACTTCACTTAGTCTTGAGTAATTTCCTGATTTTACCTGAACCCCTCGTGTTTTAAACATTTCAACTGCTCTGTAACCCATCCCAAGAACAAAAATTGCGTCAGGTTTGTACTGCATCATTTCAGCTACTGGAGTACAGGCTCCTTCTATATGTTCGCTTGTTCTATCTATAAACTTGGTTTTTTTTGTTTCTGAGTCGTAAAGTGCAAAATATTTTGCTTGTCCAAAATGTTCACTAATTTTTGAATTTTTACCATCTTTTTCTAAAACTGGCGTTATTATTTTCATTTTTTTCTCTTCCTCCTTTGTTGTTTATGGCATACGAATGTTGCCATACATTTTCTTTCAAAAACATCTATCTTATTGGTATAGTTTTGTAATACTTTTTTGATCTCTTCTAAATCAAGCGCCATCCCCTTATGATCTTCTTTAGGATATAAGTACCTGTCAAAAAGGTGCACGCCGCATTTTGTTAGCTCTGTTATTACTATTCTTTTCTTTGAAACTCTAAACATCTCCCCAATTATGCTCCTATAATTATTTTTATTGTGATGTAAAGCTCCATAAGACACTGATATATCAAAGCTACTATCTGAAAAAGGTAGTTTAGCAGCATTGGCTTCTACGAACCTTATTTCCTTTGATACTCCTTCTTTTCTTGCTTCTTGTTGTACCTCTTTAAGCTTCTCTTTTAGCAAGTCTATGCTTGTTACCCTGCAATTGAATTCTTTTGCCGCTAATATGGATAAATACCCTGTGCCAATGTCTAGCAGTTTTGAGTTTTTTGCTTTTCCAAATCTTAAAACCTCTTGCCTATCTTTAATTCTATCGTAGTAATCGTGTTTCTTTATTATGTCATTTACGTATTCTTCTAGTTCTTCGTCAGTCATCTTCAAAGACTAAAAATTTTTTATAATTGTGTGAGTTTCCCTTGTATGTACTGTTCTATGGAATCTTTTACTGTTCCAACCCCATGGTACATTTTAACCCCTATTTTGTCTAATACTGTATATGCATTAGGTCCTACTTTTCCTGTTATTACTACTTCAATGTTTTCGTTGCCCATGAATTGTGCTGCTGCTATCCCTGCTCCTCCACTTCGGCTTAGGCCGGGATTTGCAACTCCTTTGTCACTTTTTATTTTATTATCTTCTACTTCAACGATAACGAAGTTATTGCATCTTCCGAATCTTGGGTCTATTTTACTTTCTAAATTTGTACCGTTTGAACTAATAGCTATTTTCATAATTTTTCCTCCTGATTGTTTTATTTTTGTTTCTTTAGTTCTTCAATTCTTTTATTGATGTTTTCTAATTCTGTTTTCAGTTCCTTTTGTTCTTGATCCATCATCTCTGCTTCATTTTCCAATGCAGTTAATTCTTGTTCCTTTGTTATTTTTACTGGTTCTGTATATGCTGGTCTTGTTCTCCATCTCCAGCCAAATCCTCTTCCACATTCTCTACCATGGCCTCTTCTCCAAAACCTTCTTCCTAAAGGTCTTGATATAAACTTTCCGTTTTCATCTTTAAGTTGGCAATTTATATATGTTCCATCTGGTCCTCTTCCGTCTCCTCCTGGCATTTTTGCTTACCTCCTATAAATTTATTGCAAGTTATTTTGAATATATATTCATAATTACTATTTAAATATTCCTATTAATAGGATCTAGAAAAAAAATTCACATAGGCTCTTCAAATGGGTCCCAGCCGTGTTCTGGTGTCCAGATTATTATCCTATCATCATCTTCATCTTCATCCCAGTCGTCATAGTCATCATCTTTGTCATCATCGTCTGGTCCTTTTTGGTAATTGGTAAAATATTTTGGTATTGATTGAGAATATAATATTTTCTCCCAAGGGATTTGCTTATTTTCATACAGAGAATCTGTTTTGTAATCTTTCTGTTCAAATTGTTCTGGTTTTTCTTTTTTTATTATATCAATTAATGTTTCAGAATAAGGCCTAAGACATACATCCCTCTTTCTTTGCGCCACATTCAATTTAATTAACTCCCCCTTATATTATATATATCATAATAGGCATTTTTCAGTATTAAAGGTTTCGGTTGCTATTTATCCCAATAAAACGCCTGTTGCCCACATAAATGCTAATCCTATGAGGAAGAATAAGAAAGGTAGTATCGATTTTTTTATGTCTATTTGTTTGTGTAGTTCAGGTATCAGGTCTGTTGCTGCTATGTATATGAATCCTCCTGCTGTTATTGGAAGGATATAGATTATCCATTCTTGCACTATTGTCGAGAGGAAATATCCAAATAGTGCTCCTATGATTGCTGTAAGTCCTGTAAGGAAATTACAAAGTAAGGCTTTTGCTTTTCCAAATCCTCCATGGATAAGAACGCCGAAGTCTCCGAATTCTTGAGGTATCTCGTGTGCAATCACGGCAAGTGTTGTTATAAAACCAAGCTTGACATCTACTATGAAGCTTGCCACTATTACAACACCATCCATAAAATTATGTAATGCGTCTCCGAATAGGTTCATGTATGTGAACATATGTATTTCACATTTTCCTTTGTGGCAGTGTCTCCAGTGCAGTGCTTTTTCTAATATGTAAAATATCACAAAGCCTATTATCACGAATAGGAATATGTTTTGGCTCATCCCTTCTTCTATGGCTTCAGGAATTAGATGAAGGAAAGCTCCCCCAATCAATGCTCCTGCTGATAATCCCACTAATAACAAGGTTATCTTATTCAAAAGCTTCTCTTTGAATGCTAATGTCAGTACACCTACAAAAGAAATTAGGCTAACAGCTAGTGTTGCTATAATTGCCCAAAATAATGGTAAACTCATTAGGATTAAAATATGTTTTTTCCTTTATTAAAGTTTCTGAAAAGTATAATTAATAGAAAAATTATTTTTGTTTACGTACTCTTACTATTATTCTTCCGCCACCGCTCGCAATCCCATAGTCACCTTGTACAGAGCCTCTTACATCTATTATTCCACCCCTCATAGAATAACCTGTTTGCATTCCTGTATGGCCTTTGACTATCATGTACCCTCCTTGCATATAGGATCCTGTGTAATTGCCTACATTTCCTTTGATTATTATCGTTCCTTTTTCCATGAGTGTTCCTAAGCCATCTATAGGTTCTTGTGGTGCCAGTAAGATTGAGTCGTATGATCCTGCTATTTTATCCACAAGAGCATTCAGATAGATTCCTATGTATCCTTGGAAAGGTATGGTATTGTCAATTCTGAGTTTCTCACTCAGTACTGTAAGATCAGAGTCTGTATAATCTATTTTCATCGATAAATCCTGGCCAAGCCCGTAGAGTTTCCTTATATCATGATAATCATCATATTTTGATATGAATTCTTCACTGCTTTCTAGAATGTTTTTGATAGTGTTTTGGTTCGAATCTAGAAGATTTACAAGTTCCTTAATCTTACTATCCAAATCTTTCTCTGGCCGGAATGATTTAGGTAATTTCATCTGTCAGCAATCTCTCCTGGTCTTACCACCTTCCATTATCACACCTTTTTTAAATAAATCACTTATACTGCTTATCCTACCTTCAACCACTAACTCACCACCTGCCATATCAAATCCTGTGAAGTCATTTACATCTCCTTCAACCACTAATTCACCACCTTTCATGTAACATCCTGTATTATCATTCGCGTTACCTTTGACAACCACCTCACCACCTTCCATACACCATCCTGTGTAGTCATACGCGTTTCCTTTAACTATCAGCTTACCATCTTTCATACCCCATCCTATACTATTATTCACATTACCGTTGATTATTAGCGTTCCTTTCTGCAGATACATCCCTACACCATTAAGCTCTTCTTCTAAAGTGAGTGTAATAGTATCTTTTTCTGTTATTTTTTTGTTTATTAAGGCTGAAAGATACACTCCTAAACGCTTATTTTGCCCTTGTTTTATTTTTTTGCTTAATTCTTCTACATCTTTTAAATCATATTTCAATCCTTTTACTAATCCTACACCTACATGATAAAATCCTTCATAATTATCTAATTCCTGTTCTAAAAAATATTCACCAACATCTAATAAATCTTCAACCGCTCCTGGATCATAGACTAAAGATTCCGAACTCAACAAATCCTTAATCTTACTATCCAAATCTTTCTCTGGCCGGAATGACTTAGGTAATTTCATTTTAATACCTTAAAGCGATTAGAACACACCCCTTAGCAGATGGTTATAATATAGGTATTTAAACCTTACTAAACCTAAACTTTTGCGTTTTTTGTGCGAAAGTTTTAAGTAATTCTTTTGTTTGTTGGGTTTAGAAGGCTTTTAGGGTGTTTTTGGAGGGGGGGATAAGGAGGTGGTTT
>JAHIPG010000195.1 GCA_018894775.1 Nanobdellota archaeon | reverse complement strand
TAATTTTGTTAGCATCTAAGATTCCGTGATAGATTTTAAATTTAACAAATTTTTTATAGTTTTATCAATTAAATTATTAAACATATAATACATTTAGAGCACCTAGTGCTAAATAGACTCTATATATGTATTTTTAATAATAATTTAAAAAAATTTGTTATTAAAAATTTTCATTATTTTTTGCTATCACGGAAAAATAGATGCTTCCATTAATTTTTATATATTTGCTTATTTTGTATTATTTTGTAACTATTCACCCATAAAATTTAACAAATAATACAATTTTCAATAAAAATAAATTCCACTTTTAGTACTGGATTCTCTTTTGTATATATGCTACTATATTAGCATAAACAAGACAACAGTTATCCAGGGACGGAAAATAGCGGCTAAAGATATAGAATTAGTAAGGCAGCTAATTAACACAAACTCATCCTGGGGACGCACTCGTCTCTCAAAAGAGCTATGTGTCTTGTGGAACTTTAAAGATGGCAACGGCAGACTTAAAGACATGGCCTGCCGCAATCTTCTTCTAAAGTTAGAAAAGCAAGGCCTTATCACTCTGCCTGCCAGAAAGAGTGGTACTAACAATGCTAAAAGAAATGTTTTGGTTGCTTATGTGCTACATAGTACTTTGCCTATTTCAGCCAAATTAAAAACACTTACACCGCTGCAATTGAGGCTGGTAGAAGATAAAGACACGCTACGGCTTTTTAAATGTTTTCTTTCGGCCTATCATTATCTTGGTTTTAGCGGTACTGTAGGAGAGAATTTAAAGTATATGGTATATGATGATATTGATAGACCCCTTGCCTGCCTCCTGTTTGGCTCTTCAGCCTGGAAGTGTGCTCCCAGGGACAGTTTTATTGGTTGGGATCATAAAAAAAGAGGTAAAAATCTGGCACTTGTAACCAACAACGTAAGGTTTCTGGTACTTCCCTGGGTTAAGGTAGAACACCTTGCAAGTCACATACTGGGAAAAGTTGCAAGATGTATAAGAGATGACTGGACAGCTAAATACGGCCATCCAGTCTATATGCTGGAAACCTTTGTAGAAAAAGATCGCTTCTCAGGTACCTGCTACAAGGCTTCAAACTGGATCTATGTTGGAAAAACTAAAGGTAGAAGCAGAAATGACAGATACACCACCCTTAAAGTTCCCATAAAGGATATCTACTTATATCCCCTGGCAAAAAGATTTAAGGAGGTTTTATGTTTATAAAGCGTAAAGAAATCCTTGAAGTTTACAAGGCTGGCCCTGAGGCAGTGGTAAAGCTCCTTGACTCAGTATTCTCAGACATCCGCCCTTAAATAGATTTTCCACTTCTTTTAAAGTAGTGATTTTAAAGTTTATTTATTTACCCAAACTAACCTTTGATCTGAATTTCTCAACCTCCCAGTTTTTGATAAAATCAATTTGCTCTTTATCCATAAATTTATATCCCCCAAAACTTTCCGCATATACAGCAATCTTTAATGCATTAAGAAAAAATAGCATCGCAATGTGGGATGCATTCTCTCTGCTACCTATAGCAAACACACCTGTCATTTTAACTGCTATTACCTTAGGGTAACACTTGTTTCTTTGTCTGTATTTATCTATATCCTGTTCAATACTTTCTAGATCCTCTACAAATAACATCTCTGGCCCTGCATAAAGAGTATGATCAGGGGTATAAGAAGAATGAACTTTTTCAAATGAGGTGCTGTTTCTAATAGCAGCATTGATTTCTGTATTGTTTTCAGATGTGATATAGGAATCTTTAAAGGCAGAGTAGTTTTTTAATCGTCTGTATACCTTTTCTATCTTTTCTTTACTAGTCCTGACCAAAGAAAAATCAGGCTTGCGGATAATATGCTTTTTTAAGGTGCTTATAACATAGTTATGGATTGCTTTAATCTCTCTAGTAGTTTCAGCTCCTACAAACATACCATGATTTTCAAGAAGGATAATATCTGGTAGTAAATTGTACTTTTCTTCATGCTCTGCCAGCTGGGTTTTAATTGCTTTTGCAAGGACATATCCAGGACTTACTGAAGGAATCCACATACACCTGCTACCAAACAACTTCTCTGCTATCTGACAGCCATCTTTACTGCAGGTTAATCCGTTAACCATAGCTGGATGGGTGTGGACGATGTATTTCTGGGGCAGTGCAGCATGCAGCAGTGCTTCAACACTGGGGCGCTTGGTTTCCCCATCAGCACGTGAGTCCGTAAGATCCTTTAGAGCTTGTTTTTCTCTTAAATCAACATCAGATGGATACTCCTTTTCCCATATTCGGCTTAAAGCACTCCTGTCTAGTTTTACAAATCCACCTTCCCCAATGGAGAACAAGCTAAAACCAGAGGCCTTAACATAAAGGTACTTGTAATCCTTATATGATGTATTACCACCTCCAGCCAATACAAAGCTGGGATCTTTTCCATAAAAACGGGAAATTTTAACCAGTTCTTTTATACTCATATGATTCTATTCCTTACAAACACTAATATATAACTGTCTTTGCTATACCATCTTTTATTCTCTCAAAGGATGGCACACAGTAGTTTTCCATCACAGGTGAGAAAGGCACAGGAGTATCAAAAGCTGCAATGCGTCTAACTGGAGCAATTAAATAATCTGGAACTGATTCAGCAATTATAGCAGCCACTTCAGCTCCCCATCCGCCTCGTTTGGTACATTCCTCTACAATTACAACCTTCCCAGTTTTCTTAACTGAATTAAATATACATTCAGTATCTAGAGGAACAAGGGATCGGAGATCAATTACCTCGCATGAAACTCCTTCAGACTTCAACTGTTCTGCAACAGCAAGGGATCTGTGAAGCATAAGCAGTGTTGAAAGTATTGTGACATCATTTCCTTTGCGTAAAACTTCAGCCTTGCCAATAGGGGTAGTATAATCTTCCTTTGGTATATACCTTGATGCATCAATTGTACCCTTCTCAGCACGCGCTCCTTTGGAACCATATAAGAGTTTGTGCTCAAAAATCATTACGGGGTTCCCATCACGGATGGCAGCTTTAAGCAGCCCTTTTGCATCATACGCATTTGAAGGACATACAACTTTTATTCCAGGAACGTTTATAAACCATGATTCCATTGAATGCGAATGCTGTGGACCGCGGTTGGAGGCTCCAACCGGCACTCTTATTACTACGGGTACCTTTATCTTTCCACCGGACATATATCTCATCATTGATATCTGGTTTACTATCTGGTCCATAGCACAAAATAGAAAATCACCATATTGGACATCGGCAATAGGTTTCATGCCCATTACAGCACTTCCAAGTGCAGCACCGAATATTGCTATCTCTGAAATGGGTGTATTAATTATACGGTCAGGAAAAAGCTTTTCAAGTCCTAATGTTACTGTAAAAGCTCCTCCCCATCCACCTGGTATACCTATATCTTCTCCTATGCAAAATACTTTCTCGTCTCTTTCCATTTCTTCAGTTATTGCCTCACGTAAAGCTTCTGCAATAGTTAAAACTCTATTCCCATCTTTTTTTGCCATATTTTACTCCTCACCAACAATTCTATAAACCCTTACAAATTTTTATCAAAGTTACTTACTGTTCAGGCAAAAATATCTTCCAATGCATCCTCAGGTCTTGGGTCCGGCGATGCTTGAGCATACTCAACAGCTTCCTCAACTTCAGCGTCAACTTCTTTGGAAATTCTCTCAAGATCCTCTTCACTGCAAAAACCAGCTTTT
>JAHIPG010000018.1 GCA_018894775.1 Nanobdellota archaeon | reverse complement strand
TGCAAGAAAAAATGTTTTCCCAACACTGACAGAGGAGGCTAAAAAAACATTGAAAGAATACTACATAAACCTGAGAAAGCAGGGTGAAGATGAAAACGCGCCGGTGCCTATAACACCCAGGCAGTTTGAGTCTTTTATAAAGCTGAGTGAGGCGAGTGCAAGAATAAGGCTGAGTAATGAGGTAAGTAAGGAGGATGCTGAAAGAGCCATAAATGTGTTTGACTACTGCATGAGGAGGGTGTACTATGATTATGAGGCAGGCATGTTTGATGTTGATTTGGTGGAAACAGGAATGAGCGGCTCTGCAAGGGAGAGGATCAGGGCTGTGCTTGACATCATCACTGAGTTATCACAAAAAAACAAAAAAGGTGCTGTAATGGAGGACATAATAAAAAAGGCATCCAGCAAAGGTCTCAGCGAGTATAAAGTAGAAAAAACTCTTTCCTCCCTTCTGGATGAAGGAGTAATCATCAAAAAAGAATATTATAAGTTGGCAGAAGGTGGAGAGAAATACCCATTTTTGGGATAACCTATGAGGATGAGAGAAATATGGGGTGATGAAAAATGGGAAGAACAACAAAAGATTCTGGATATAAGAAGGCTCTGAAAAAAATAGAGGAAGACTACAGAAGAAAAAAAGAGTTTCTTGAGATGAAGTTCGAGAAAAAGATAGTGCCTTTTTTGCTGGATTACAAAAAAAAGGAATCGTCCCTTTGGGGGGAATACGATAAAAAAGCAGAATCCTTTTGGAATGGATATCAGAGAAAAAATATGCCCCTTTGGGAGGAATACGATAAAAAAACAGAACCTTTTTGGAAGGAATTCAGGAAAAAGGCAGAGCCTTTTGAGGAAGAATGCAAGAAAAAAATAAAGCCTCTTTGGAACGAATACCAGAAAAAAATAGAGTTTCTTCAGAAGGAATACAAGAAAAAGAAAGCAGCTTTAATTGTTCCTCTATTCACAAAACAAGCATCTCCAGGGATCTTTTGGAAGGAGTACAAGAAAAAGGTAGCACCTTTTTTGAGGAAGAACTCAAGAAAAAAAGCAGAGCCTCTTTGGGAGGAACGCCAGAAAAATATAGAACTTATCCAGAAGGAATACGAGAAAAAAAAGGCTGCTCTAAGAGAAGAACATAAAAGAAAAAGATCAACCGCCCCTCCCTGAGAGGAAAATGTGTCTCTAAATACAGGGGGTTTAGATGATTGGTTTAAAGAGGCAAAAGAAAAATATATGTAGAGGATAATGGATAGATATTGGTATCTTTTCGAAAGAATTGCTGATTTAGTTCAATCTATTATCTAACTGTTCGAAGAAATATTAATATAGCCGTTAGTGTCTTATTAAAAACTATTATGGCATCACAGAGCGGGCTATTGGCACTTGACATGATGGACAGAGATGCTATGCTGAGGGCTATGAAACGACTTAAACATGCTACAGAGCATGGGATAGATAAGATTATCTGGAACATTATTGTTGAATACCATGAGTTGCCTTACCGCAGAGGGTTTTTTTCAAAAAACAAAAGCGAAAAAGAATTTTTTGAGGAAAAACTGGTTAAAGATATCGATAAGGGAGCTGTTAAATCTGCAGGTTCTCAGATATATCTTCTCAGAAAAAATGTTGTTTTGACCTTTGACATACGATCCCGTGAAACAAAAACAAAAAGAGAGGAAATCACCTTTTTTGATGTACGTAAACACACAACTTCACCTGTTTCTCTGATGCCATTACATGATGTCAAAGGAGTGGTAGAGGTTCGAAGACACATTTTCAATTTAAGGTATCGTGGATTCAAATCAAGAAAAGACCTTCTGATAATAAACTCACTGAGTGAAACAGAAAAACCAGACATTATAGATATTGATTACAAAGGTGTGCAGGAGAACATGTTATGAAAAGAAAATCGGTGTTGAGGTTTGCATGGGAGATAATCAGGTTCATTATACTTAAAATGCCTCGTTATAGGTCTACCCAAATAGGTTTTTCTGGAATAGCAATATTATTTGTTTCTGGTGTACTCATCAGCAGTTATGGTGTTTCAGCAAACATAATGATTGTTCCCATGTTTATTGGTGTAGGGCTTATCCTTTTAGGATTGCTATATATGGGCGTGGAGTTTGCACCTGAGGATGATGAAGAGGAAGAACCAGAAATAGTGATGTTCAAGACCGTTATGAAGGAACTAAAGGATATCAAAAATAGATTGGAAAAGTTAGAGAAACATCATGAACAAGATAAAATAAAGGGGAGATAGCTATGAAAAGAACATCATTGTTAGGCGTTGTGCGTATGGTTTTCAGGGTTTTTAGGGTTAGACCAATGAAACTAATACTCATGGGTGTGGCAATATTTATCATTCTTCAGCTAATTCAATGGTATTATAATTTACCTGAGTATATAAGACTTATTTCCCTCTTTATTGGTTTTGGGATTATTGTTTTAGGAATATTTGATATGGCGGCGTTGGCAATGGAAAGGGAGCAGGCTGAAGAGGAAGAGGAGGAGGAAGCACAAGATTCGGAGGATATCAAAAAAGAACTCAGTGAAATCAAGAAGAGACTG
>JAHIPG010000194.1 GCA_018894775.1 Nanobdellota archaeon | reverse complement strand
ACCCCTAAGGAGATAAAATCAAGATTAAAACTTAATCCTAAGAAGATTAAGGATAAAGATTATGATTCTATTCTTGATGCCTTGAATAAGAGTAAGATATCTAAGGATGCCATTATTGGTCTTCTTGCAGAGGCTGCTAAAGGTAAGAAGATGGATTTTGATAAGTTCAAGGCTGTTGATCTTGGTGAGGTAGAGAGTTTTATCAAAGCATTAGTAGAAAAAAACCCTGGTGCTCCTATTGGTGGTCTTATGGGTGATGTCATGAAGCAGTATCGTGGATCTGTGGATGGGCAGAAAGCTATGGGTCTCTTGAAGAAGTATCACAAAGGTTAAGTGTGAACTACTATAGTCTAAAATCTTAATTTTGAGGTTATAGCTTCCTGCGAGTGTCTTACTTTTATTGTAAGACCTGTTTGTCGCAGATTACCAATGAATTGTTGGTAGGCTGTCCACAAGCCATTTGTGGATAGGTAACGTAGTAAGATGTTGATTGCGCTATTCTCATCTCTGTCAATTACATTACCACAATCACACTTATATATTCTTTTGTATAGGGGCATTTCTTTTTCGTTGCCACAACAGCAACATTTTTTGGTTGTATATCTTTCGTTGATTTCTATTACTCTTTTTCCTATAAGTTTAGCTTTATAGGTTAGAAATCTAACGAAACGAGAAATATTACCTGTATTATATAGACTTTTATTAAGACCTTTAGCATACTTATTTTTCTGAGATAATTTTTTAGTTTCTAACTTTCCAACAACAATTGTGTTAGCTTTTGTGTTATCTATTATTTTTCTTGAAAGTTTGTGTTGAAAGTCTTTCAGTTGATTTGTAGATTTTCTTTTGCATTTTGCTAAGATTTTATGCAGTTTGTTCCATTTTCTGCTTTCTTTCTTGCAATGGTCTCTTCTGCTTTGTATTTCTGTTATTGTTTTTTCCCAGTGCTTATCTGGTCTTTCGTTCTTAAAGTTTATACATCTTCCTTTGTTATTTATCGCTGTATGTTTAGTCGCTCCAAGATCAAAAGCTTGATATAATTTATTGTCCCTGTATCCTTTTTCTTGTTTTTCGTAAATTACTGACAAATGATATTCTCCATCTTTTTTGTAAATCATTATTTGGTAGATTTTTTTAAAATAAAATTTTTCAGGAATTTTAAACAGAAGTTTTATATTTGATGGATATTTGTGACTTAGTTCTATAAACCCTTTTTTGTGTTTGAAACCACTTTGATTAAAAACCATTGTAGTAAAATATTTTTTACCTTTAAACTTAGGAAGTCTTGCTTTTTTGTCTCCTTTCTTCCATAAAGCGAAAAAACTTTTATAATCAGCGTCAAGAATTCTAAGAGTGTATTGTAAGACTTTGCTGTAAACCCAACGATACTCAGGAAACTTATTCTTAATCTTAGGTAAATCATTCTGTTGCTTCAAATAAAAAATATGTTTTTTGTTCTGTTCAAAAGACTTTCTTCTTTCTTGCAAAGCAAAATTGTACAATAACCTACATTTCTCAGAAAGTTCAAGAAGAATTTTTTCCTGTTTCTTGGTAGGTTTTATTTTAATCTGTTGAGCCAACTGCATTTTTTACCATCTTTTTTATAATAAAAATAAAAAATCACTTTGCCTTTATAAACTCGTCGCACACACTTGTCGCGTGTCGCGTACTCAAAGGATTTCCGACGCCAAGAAAAAATTTCCGAGCCAATTCATCTCCCACCTAACAAAGTTCAGGAAGGAGACTTCTTACCGAAAAAGTTAAAAACTTCTATTTTCCCATGTTTCTTATGGTGTGTTCTCAAATTATTGAAGATGAAAGTTCCAAAAAGTTTTAGGCCTAATAAGGAATTGGAGGAGAAGATAGCTCAGCTTGCAGAAGGGTCTTTTAGGTTAGAAAGAGCCAACCATATAACTATGTCTAACCTGTTGAAGACTTTTCAGAAATTTGTGTATGTATCAAATGAAAAGGTGCTTACTATTGATCAGTCTTATATCTTCGGTGAGAAACTTGCTAATAAGTTAGATTATACTAAACATGACTTAGAAGAGGTTAGTTCATGGATTAAGGTAAATAATTTTGGAGAAACTTATCAAGGTATTTATCTTTCTGCTTTGGTCAATAAGATAATAAAGGAGGATGAGGAGATTATTATAAGACCAATCAATCTTCTTTCATGTGTTGGGACTTGTTTGAAGAAGGGTAAGATTATAGTTGAGGACAATACAGATTCTTTTACTGGCCACAGAATGATGGGAGGAGAGCTTCACATCAAAGGAGATTGTGGTGTTTCTGTAGGTAATCAGATGAAAGGTGGTAAGATTATAGTCCAAGGTTATCTGGATCGTGATGTAGGGCCGGCTATGGAAGGGGGAGAGATTGTTGGATATGGCGGTATAGAATATATTTCTAAATCGTGTAAAGGAAAAATTTTCAATGGTAAGACCCAAATTTGGCCTCATAATTAGGATATTGGTGGTGCCATAGATAATTTGGCTGTAGGCTGTTGAGAAATTTAAGAATAAGCTTTCTTAGAAATATTCTTGTTTTATTGTAGCTAATACTGCCCATATAGTTATTGATAAGAATTGATATAATGGTAAAGGCCTTGTGGAGATACCTACTTTATTCTTTCTTATAGATTCTAATACGCTGTCGACGTTCTTTTCAGCATCTATCAGTGAGAAGTTAGTATTTAGTTGGCTTATACGATGGGCATCAGAGCTGGCAACCAATGGCTTATTATATTTTTTTGCTATCATTATCGCTTTTTTATTAGGGTTGAAAAAACTTGTATAAAAGTGGCAATGTTCTATAGCATCAAAAATTTTTATGTTTTCTATAAGCTTATTTTTTAGGCAGCTTCCTCTTCCGTAGAATGGATGCGGTGCCATCACAAGAACATTCTCTTCTTTCAGCCGTTCTACATCTGCGAACGTTCTTGCCCTTGTGGCATCTCCTTTAAAATTTATTAGCAGAACTTCTTTCCCTTCGATAAAGGTTTCAACACCTGGTACTAGAAGTATTCCTTTTTTCTTTGCATAGTCTTTGAAGTGGAAATATGTTTTAGTAGGGTTTTTTATCATTCTAATTTTTCCTTTTATTTTCATGGATGCGTGTTCTGTTATTGCTAGAACATCATAATCTCTTGCTGCCAGGAAGTCTATCAACTGTTTTGGAGAAATCTTACTATCTCTTTTAGGGATTACATAATTAGTATGTGTATGCAGATCTGCTTTTAGCATAAAGGGTTTTAACTTAAAATGGTTTAAAAATTATTTGGTTTTAGCAGTATCTCCGAATATCGAGGGGTTTGTTTTTTGTGATGTTTTTGGTTGTTTGATATTTTTGATGTGGTAGGGTTTGGTTCTTGGAGGTTATTGGTTTTTTGTTTGAGAAAGGAGGTTTTTGAGATAGCTTTCGCTAGGTT
>JAHIPG010000193.1 GCA_018894775.1 Nanobdellota archaeon | reverse complement strand
AGGATGACCTTCATCCAAAAGAACTGAAAAAAATCCTTGATGGAATATTAAAACTATGTCCAGAAGTAAAAGAAGAAGAGATAATACATACATATAATAACACTTTCAATATAATCACAGAAGATTATGCTTATAAATTCTGGTTCATGGCAGAAACTAATGATGCAAAAGCAACAAAAGAAGCAATTGATCACCCTGATCAGAAGAAATGCAAAAAAGGGAAGGAAGCCTACAAAATTTATCATAATCCTACTGTCAAAGGAAATGTAAAATACGCAAAGTTCAACAAAGAGCATAATGAGAAGATAGTGAAAGTTCTCAAAGACAATGATTACTATGTAATAATAAATGTAATTGAACCTAGTTCAAAATGAAAATACCAAAAGCCTTCCAACCAGAGAAAACAAAAGAACTGACAAAGGAAGATTTTGATAGAATGGCAAATGAAACATTAGTAAAAGAAGTGGTCATAGAAGAAGTTGCAAAAAAACTGGAAAACTACTTCGAAAGTATAGAGTTAGCAAAGAGTATACAACTTAATTTCAGAAGAGATATAGATCTCCAAAAAGAAGTATGGCCAAAAAAAGAAGAATACCTGGGGTTTTTCAAAAAAAAGAAAAATGTTAAGCTCAAACAAATCTATGAATACCAACAAAAAGAAATCAAGGCAATACTTAAAGAACTATTAACCTACAAAAAAAACATAAAAGAAGAAGAAATAAACATAGAAACAGATAGTCTCAATATAATCTCAAATGATGCCATCTACTCTCTAGAGATGAGAATGTCTACACCATGGCACCTCCAATATAATCAAGAAATAAAAATAGTAAACGAGTTCGATGAAGAACTAAAAAAAGAAATAACTGTTAGATACTTCAACCCTACTATAATCGGCAAGGTAAAATATGTCAAATTCAACAGAGACCACAATGAGAAACTGATGAAAGCAATAAAAAACAATGGATACTCAATAAACATACAACACCCATAATTCTCCAAAGCATAATCTTTAAAAGAAACAAATGACCAATAATCCTTATGGATATTAAGAGTATTTTTGATTTATCTAGTGAAGGGTGGATGATAAAGTTGATAGCTGCTATAGCTGTACTTCTTATAGGATTGATAGCTGCAAGGATAATAAGCAAACTGATAACAAAGATACTAAGCGAGCTAGAGGTTAATAGGATCCTAAAAGAACAGGCAGGAGTAAAAATACCTATAGAAGAATTCGTAAGCTCACTAGTAAAATACCTAATCTATTTCATAGCAATCATCTGGGCACTGACAGAACTCGGATTGCAGACAGTAATCCTCTACATAATACTAGCAATAGTCCTTGTAATATTAGTATCATTCATAGTCCTAGCATTCAAAGACTTTATACCAAACATAACAGCAGGATTTTTCCTACACCAGAAGAACATAATAAAGAAAGGAGACATAATCAAAGTAAAAGACATAGAAGGACAGGTAATGGACATAAGTCTGGTTGAGACAACAATAAAATCAAAAGGCGATATGATCTACGTACCAAACTCGGTACTGACAAAGAACGAAATAATAAAGAAAAGCAAAAAATCAAAAAAATGAGGTGAGTCATGTGAAAAAAATATTGATAATATTAATAGCTTTATTCTTGATAAGCGGATGCGCACAAGAACAGATAATTGAAAAAGAAGAATGTTTGCCGCCAAGGATAATATCTGATGGAGAATGCTGCCTGGATGCAGATAGTTCTGGAGTATGTGATATAGTTGAAGAGGCTTTGAAGAGAGTGGAACAGATTGAAGAAGAGGAAGAAGCCGTGATAACTGAAGAGAAAATTCCAGATGAATGCATAGAGATGAGCTCCTGGGTGACATGCCAAGATCTAGAAATAATGTATGATACTATACTTCAAAGAGGGCTAATCAAAATACAATTAGGAAACAATAGAGAAGGAATACTTGTGATTAAAAGTTTCAAATTTCCTTCTCTTCCAGAATGTAACAAAGAACTAAACTGGAACATAGACACAACAGGTCTTAACATAGATGAATCAGCCAAATACGCAATAGAATGTGATGCATTAGAGAAAAAAGACTTGCTTGATACAGAAATACAGATGGGCGTAAACTATTATGAAAAAGTGAAAGGACTAGACCCTGGATTAGAAACACAGTATTTACCACAAGTAGAACAGATAATAAAAGGAAGAATAAAAGGCAGTACCTAAAATTATTCTTCTGATTTTTCTTCTTCTTTTAATTTATTATCATCGAACATGAACTGTTTTCCACAGACAGTGCACCAATGCACACCATTTATTGTATTATGAAATTCATTCCCACAGCGATTACAAAGTGTCACGTAACTCACCCTAGTAATTTATCAAGAAAACTTCTTTTTAAATTTTTCTTATCTGACTTACCCAATTCCTTAAACAAATCTTTCTCTTTCTTGCTAATCTTATTAGGAGTCTTGACTTTAATCTTAACATACTGGTCACCCTTATCATTACCTCTAAAATTAGGTATCCCTTCTCCTCTAAGCCTGAACACTATATCTGATTGTGTACCAGCAGGAATCTTAAGCTTAGCCTTACCTCTCAAAGTAGGTATCTCCATCTCATCACCCAAAGCAACCTGGCTGAAAGAAACAGGAAGCTCAAAATAAATATCATCATCATCCCTCTGGAACAGATTATGAGGCTTAACATGAATAACGACGAACAGATCACCGTTAGGAGCATTTCTTGTTGAACTACCTTCACCAGAAAGCCTTAACGTAAAACCATTATTTACTCCTTGAGGAACCTTAACAGTAATCTTTCTCTTCTTTGAAAAAGTACCTTTACCATGACACTCAGGACATATTGCTTTCATAACCTCGCCCTCACCTTCACAAGTTCTGCAAGTTATAGTCTGAGAAAACATACCAAAAGGAGTCCTTTGAGTTTTTCTGAGCATACCAGAACCATTACAATCAGGGCATGTAATCATATCTTTGCCTTTAGCTCCAGTACCTTCACAAGCATCACATTTCTCCTGTCTTGGAATTTCTATCTTTTTTTCTGTCCCGAAAGCAGCTTCATTAAACTCAAGTTCTAGATCATAACGCAGATTCTGGCCAACTCTTCTACGAGGCCTTCCTCCACCGCCACCAAAGAACATATCAAAAATACCTCCACCCCTACCACCAAACAAATCACCAAATATATCGCTAGGGTCAAAACCTCTGAAAATATCCTCACTCGAATAAGCCTGATTGAAAGCATCCGAACCGAAAGTATCATACTGTTTCCGCTTCTCATCATCAGAAAGAACAGCATAAGCTTCAGAAATCTTTTTGAATTTCTTCTCAGCGTCCTTCTCCTTGCTGACGTCAGGATGATATTTCATAGCAAGCTTCTTATAAGCTTTCTTAATCTCCTCTTTAGAAGCATCCTTGCTAACACCTAAAGTTTCATAATAATCCTTTGCCATTTTATATCAAATCAATTAAATCATCTGGAGAGAAATCAAGGCTTTTAAAGATTTTCGTTTCAAGAATAAGGCTGCCATTCTCATTATTTTCAATACCTCTCAAGACTTTCTTATCTTTAGAAGCATATCTTACCTTAATATCATCAAACCTTTCTGTTAATGATACCAGTTGGTCATGCCTAACCCTCTTATCAGAATAGTTGATAATCTCATCCTCTACAATACCATTATAATCCTTCCATAGGATAACATGCTGTGCTATAATATCAGCCATACGGCCACAGCCCATCTTCCTCAAAATATCTGCACCAACCTTAGCATGGTTGTTATCAAAATCAGGATATTCTTTTCTTACGCATTGAATCTTCACAATATCATGTATTAAAGCGCATGATTCTATAAGTTTGGTATCCAAAGAATTTCCCTTCTTATTGAGCTCTTTAGTCATGAATACAGCAACATCTCTAACCTTATAACTATGGTTCCTTATATGCTGAGGCATTCCATAATCATCAATCATCTCCAAACATTCATCAATAGAAAGTATTTTTGTTATCTTTATCAACCCCGTTTATAATAAAAAAAAGGAAAAAGAAGTATTTATTTCTTTTTGTTTTCTTTTTCTTCGTCCTCAACCTTAAACTCTGCATCAACAACGTTCTCATCATCCTTAGATTTTTTCTCTTTCTTAGGTTTTTCTTCTGATTGCTCTTGAGACTTTTGTTGAGCCTGCTGCTGATACATCTGAGCGCCGATTTCCTGAGCAGTCTTCTGCAATGAGTCCATCTTAGCCTTTATGTCATCAACATCGTCTTTTCCAACAGCTTCTTTAAGCTCGATCAAAGATTTCATTACTTTTTCTGAAGTCTTTTTATCAATCTTATCTTTGTAGTCAGTAAGCATCTTCTCTGTCTGGTAGATAACAGCGTCAGCCTGGTTCTTTATCTCTATACTTTCTTTCTTTTTCTTGTCTTCATCTGCATATTTCTCTGCTTCCTTCCTCATCTTCTCAACTTCTTCTTCGTTAAGTTTTTGGGATGCAGTTATTGCGATGCTCTGTTCTTTTCCTGTACCTTTATCTTTTGCTGATACATTAATTATTCCATTAGCGTCGATATCAAATGTAACCTCAATCTGAGGAATACCTCTAGGTGCTGAAGGGATTCCGACAAGATCAAATCTTCCAAGGCTCTTGTTGTCAGCAGACATCTCACGCTCTCCCTGCAGAACATTGATTGTAACCGCAGGCTGGTTATCTGCCGCTGTAGAGAATATCTGTGTCTTGCTTGTAGGTATGCTTGTATTTCTGCTAATCAGAGGAGTCTTTATCCCTCCAAGTGTCTCAATACCTAATGTTAGAGGCGTTACATCTAACAGCAATACATCTTTGATTTCTTCTGACAGCACTCCGCCCTGGATTGCTGCTCCTAATGCAACACATTCCATAGGATCTACGCCGCCTTCAGCCTTCTTACCTATAAAATTCTCAACAAAATTTTTAACAACAGGCATTCTTGTAGGTCCTCCGACAAGGATGACCTTATCTATATCACTTGGCTTGTTTATATCCTTAGCCAGCTTAATAGCTGTTTCTAGAGATTTCCCACATTTCTGAACAAGTGGGTCAACTAATTTTTCTAGTTGCGCTCTTGTTATCTTCATGTTCAGGTGCTTTGGGCCCTTGTCTGTTGCTGAGATAAAAGGCAGGTTAAGGTCTGTCTCGACAACTGTAGAAAGCTCTATCTTTGCTTTCTCACATGCCTCCCTTACCCTCTGCAAAGCAGCATTATCTTCGTTAAGGTCTATTCCGGTTTCTTTCTTAAAATGTTCTACTACAAATTTCACCATTTCTTCGTCCATGTCTGTTCCACCAAGTTGGGTGTCACCTGATGTTGACTTTACTTCGAAGACTCCTTCGCCTAACTCCATTATCGTAACATCTAATGTTCCTCCACCAAGGTCAAAGACCAGAATCTTCTGATCTTTTTCCTGCTTGTCCAAACCGTATGACAATGCAGCTGCTGTTGGCTCGTTTATAATCCTTACAACTTCTAATCCAGCGATAGTTCCAGCATCTTTTGTTGCCTGCCTTTGGTCATCATCAAAGTAAGCAGGGACTGTGATAACTGCCTTTGTTATTTTCTCTCCGATAAATTTCTCTGAGTCTTCCTTTATCTTTTGCAGGATAAACGCAGATATCTGCTGAGGTGTAAACTCCTTACCATGAATCTTGTACACATGCTTAGTACCCATCTTTCTCTTTGCTGCTGTGATTGTTCCTTCAGAGTTACTTACTGACTGCCTTCTTGCTGGCTCTCCAACTAGTTTTGTGTCATCTTTTGTAAAAGCGACTATAGAGGGGAATGCTTTTCCGTATAATGATGCTCCTTCTGCACTAGGCACGATAGTTGCTTTTCCACCCTGTATCACTGATGCAGCAGAATTACTTGTTCCTAAATCTATACCTATAATTTTTTCTTTCTTACTCATTTTTCTTTCCTCCTAAAATTTCTTTTAATCTTCCTAAAAGCTCTTCTACATTACCTTTCGGAAGGATTTCATCAACATAATTTTCCATTCCCTCTGGTAGATCTCTTCCACTAGAAGCGATTATGTAAATATCGCTTATGTTTGGGTTTTCCCTTATTCTTTTACAAAGCTCATAACCATCCATTACTGGCATATCAATATCTGTCAATATAACATCTGGTTTGTCTTCAAGAATTTTTTCTAAAGCTTCTTTTCCATCATAAGCAAGCCTTATTTCCTTGAAACCACCCAGTTTTAAATTATCTGCATAAGCTTTTATTAAATAGCCAGCATCATCTACTAACAAAATTTTTTTCATT
>JAHIPG010000192.1 GCA_018894775.1 Nanobdellota archaeon | reverse complement strand
CCGCATTGGCTGCATCTTTGTGTTGTTCCTTTGTGATTGACAGGCACGTATAGTTTACCGGCTCTTTCAGCCTTGTAAGCTATCATTTGCCTGAGTTTACCCCATGAAGCGTCAAGGATGTGCTTAGATAAGCGATTATTAACCATGCTATTAATTTGCATATCTTCCAATCCAATAGCATCATAATTATTAACATAATATCTCGATATTTTATGTAAGAAATCATCTCTTACGTTTACTAATTTTTCATATTGTCTTGTTAATCTTAATCTCATTTTTAGCCTGTTGCTACCGCCTTTTTTCTTTTTACTCATTTTCCTTTGCAGCAAAGCTAACTTTTCAGACTGCTTTTTTAAATGTCTCGGGTTGTTGATCTTATTGCCATCACTATCATGAACAATATCAGTCAATCCCAAATCTATCCCTACAACCCTTCTTATCGGTTGTTTCTTGATTATTTTCTGAGTTTCTTCTATCACTGAAGCATGCCATTTACCTGATGCTTCTCTTTTAATTGTTATTTGCTTTATTTTTCCTTTGATATTCCTATGGCATCTTATAGGAATATTCCCGATTTTTGACAAGTGCAATGTCTGGCATCTTTTTCCTGTTGTTATTATTTTGAATCCTGACTGGTTGTAAGTAAATGTTTTGAACCAACCTTTACCCTTAAATCTTAATCTACCTACTTTTCTTTTGTTCTTTGATTTTGCTAAGGAACTAAGATTTGAGAATAGCCTGTAACACTCATATTGCATGGTCTTGGAGTATAACTTCTTAAACGAAGAATCACAGATCTTCATATCAGGAATGATGCCTTGAATTTGAGACCTATCAATAACCTTCTGCATATGCAACTCCTGAAGCAAAATATTATAAGTTTGCCTACACAAATCTAAGGTCTCCAAAAGCTTAGCTTCCTGCTGTTTACTTGGATATAATCTAAACTTATGCGCAATCACCACCTTTTCCATCAACAACAAAAATTACCTTATCTTTATAAAACCCTACCCACATACTTGTCGCGTGTCGCGTACTCAAAGGATTTCCGACGATAAAAAATAATGTCCGTAACAAATAAATCGGCTTAGTTTCAAAAATTAAATTCATATCAGAATTAAAAGTCTTGAATTGTTCTTTCGATATGTTGCTCATAAAAAGCTTTAAATATTTCAAAAAATTCATAAAATAAGATGAAAAAGGTTATTCTTTACTGTGTAGCAGGATCAGTTTATTCTGATATGGTAAAAAGGCTTTTCAAGAAGTATAAGATAGTCTATGAGGAAAAAAGAATAGATACTGATCCTGAAGCCATGAAAGAACTGGTTGAAATTGTTCCTGATGATGGTGCTCCCACTATAGTGATTGATGGGAAGATTTACAAATATTTTGACGAAGCTGAGCTCAAGAAAATTTTTAAGATAAAGGATTAAATGAAAATAGCAGTTCTTAGTTTGGGAAACCCTTTAAAGCAGGATGATAATATTGGTAATTTGATAGTTGATAAGCTTCAGAATAAGTTCAAGGATAATAATTTTAATTTTTTTCAGGCTTTTCTTTCTCCTGAGAGTTACATAATACCTTTAAAAGAGTTGAAACCAGACATAATCTATTTTATTGACGCTGTAGAATCTGATGATGAAGTAGGAAAGGTAAGCCTTTTTGATATTGATGATGTTATTACGCTTGGTGCTTCTAGTACGCATAGTATTCCTGTGACTGCTTATAAGAACCATTTGCCTGATGCTAAGATAAGGATTATTGGCATCAAGGTTAAGGAGACAGGATTTGGTGAGAATCTTACTGAATATATCAATGAGAAGTTTGATGATATTCTTGAAGAAGTGGAAAAGATTATTTCTTAGGTTTTCCTTTGATTACTTTATTCAGCATCTTTTTTGGATTTGTGTTTGCGTAATCAAATTCTGTCAGGAATTCTATCGCGTTTACAGGGCAGACATCGACGCATAGTCCACAGTAGCAGCATTTTGCATGGTCATAAGTCAGTTTTCCTTTTTCAAAGAAGGTTATTGCTTCGGGTGGGCAGTTTCTTTCACAGGATCTGCACCCTATACATATTTTTGATTTGAAGAGTATCCTGCCTCTTGATCTTTCATGTGGTTCTATTGGTTTGAATGGAAATCTCTCTGTGAAAGGTTTCTTGAACAGATGTTTGAAGCATTGCCAGTTTATTCCCATTTTATCACCATGTTATGAATTTTATCCTCACGAATTCTATTAATATTAGTATAAGGAAGAATGTAAGCCTTTTGAAGGTCTGATCAACCCTGTATCTTCCTGTAGTTGCCTGGACAAAGGAAAAAAAGACCACTGCTAATGGTACGAATAGTAACATCCATGGAAGTGAGAACTGTCCGAAAAAGAAGTATATGAATAATACTGCAAAGAATGTTAGTTTTAATGCATCAGATATGTGTAAGAATGCTAATCCTTTACCGCTATACTCTGTTTCAACACCCTCTAATACTTCTGTTGGTGCTGCTGCGGTATCATAAGGTGTTATCCTTATCTCTATTGCCATAACAGCTATGAAGCATATGAATGCTATTGGTAGTTTTAGCAGCATAAACATGGCTCCAAATTCTGATACCATTAATACTTCTTCATAGACAAATAGTGTCAATATTATTATTGTAAATATCATCTCATAGCTTACCATCAGGATCAGTTCTCTCATTGATGCTATTGCTGAATATGGATTGTTTCCGGCAAATCCTGCAAGTACAAATAATGCGCTTTCTAAAACAAGTAGATAAATCAAGAAGATAAAATCATGCTTAAATGATATAAAGCTTAGTGGTATGAACAGGAAGAACGAAAACGCAACACAGAATGTTAAGAATGGAACTACTTTGAAGAAAGAATTTTCCTGTGCTAATGTGTCACTTTTCTTTTTTTGGAAAAGTTTTAGTATGTCATAGATTGGCTGTGTTATTGGTGGGCCTATTCTATTCTGCATTCTGGCAACAGCCTTTCTTCTGATTCCTTCCATGACTAGTGCAAAGGGCACTATCAAAAGTATGTACAGTATTTTAACAATATTTGGATCTAAATTCATCTTCTTTTAGTACTTCTTTTTTTCCGTCTTTTACAACTATCATTCTTTCCATGCAGCTGAAGCATGGGTCAAAGGATGATATTATTACTGGAATGTCTCCTATTTCTACTCCTTTCAGAAGTGTTTCTATTACCTGTATGTTCTGGAATGTAGGAGTTCTTATTCTTGCTTTCTTTACTATGCCTTTTTCTATTTTGTAGAAGTGGAAGTCTTCTCCTCTTGGTGCTTCTACCTGACCATATGTGAGTGTTTTTTTTGGTTCTGGAACATTTGCCATGAATAATGGTCCTGCTTTTGTAAATTTTGGTACTGGTTCTTCGGGCATGTTTTTTATCAATTGTTTTATGATCTTGATTGATTCTACAATTTCTCTAAGTCTTACCATTGTTCTTGCCCAGGAGTCTCCTGCTGTTTCGGTTATTAGTTCAAAATCAACTTCTGAATATGCTTCGTAAGGGTGATCTTTTCTTATGTCTCTTTTTATGCCTGATGCTCTTGCCATAGGACCTACCATGCAGTGTTTGATTGCCATTGATTTGCTTATAGTTCCCACCTCTTTCATCCTTGAGGTTATAACGCTGTTCTTCCTTGCCATCTTTTCGTAGAAGGGGTATATCTTCTCTATTTTTGCGAGCTTGTCGAGTATGAATTTACCCTCTTTTTCTTTATCAAAATCATATCTTACTGTTCCAAATTTGTTTATTGCATGGATTACTCTGTTTCCTGTAATTTTCTCAAAACATTCTAAGACGTATTCCCTTTCTCGCATGCCATACTGGAACATTGTATCATAACCTATTTCGTGCATAGCAAACCCAAACCATAGGAGATGGGAATGTATTCTTTCAAGTTCTGCTACTATTGTCCTGATGTATTTTGCTTTCTTATGGGCATCTATTTTGTATAGTCTTTCTACTGCTTGTGTGAAACATGCTGAGTGTGCGTAGCTGCAAATACCACAAATATGTTCTGTAATGTAGAGGCATTTGATAAGTGACTTGCCTTCTAACATGTTTTCTATCCCTTTATGGAGGTAGCCCATCCTGACATGTGCTTTCTTTATGTAATTACCTTCTAAATTTACTCTTATGCACATAGGTTCTTTCATTGTTGGGCTTTGAGGGCCTACAGGGATTGTGTGTGTATGATCATGCATTCTTCTCATCCCTCCGTGGTGGACCTTCTTTCCATTCATCTGCTAAGAATAAATGATGGTCCATGTTTGGATTTCCATCAAATTCTATTCCAAAAAGATCATGCAGTTCTCTTTCGAATATGTTGGCATTAGGGAATATCTTTATGATTGAATCCACATGGTTTTCTGATTTAGGAAATACTAATTCTAATGATATGACCTCTTTATTGTCATCAAAGTGATAGAATAGATGATTCTCATTACCGATTACCTGGGCTGAGATTGTGATTAGCCTTCTACTCCTCAGCTTTTTTGCTTCATTTCTTAGTTGCTTTTTTGTTATTTTTTTTAGTTTCATTTTTCTTTTCTTTCAATAGTGCTAATGCTTTGACTACTGCATCGATTATGGTTTCTGGTCTTGGAGGGCATCCTGGAACGTAGATATCAATAGGAACTACACTATCTGTCCTTTGTTTTACATTGTAGCAGAAACGCCAAAAGTTTCCTGAATTGCCGCATGTTCCGATAGCCATTACTACTTTGTCATGTGCCATCTGGTCGTAAACTGTTTTTAATCTTTTTTTTGTTGTTTCGTTTGTGCATCCTGTGACTATGAGTATGTCTGCATGTCTTGGGCTCATCTTCCATTGAGCTCCAAACCTTTCAATGTCATATTTAGGAGTTACTAATGTTAGCACTTCTATATCGCAGCCGTTGCAGCTGCTTGCGTTGAATATAGATACCCATGGAGATTTTCTGATCATGTTCATATTAGTTTCAACTCCATTATCATAAATATTAGTAATACTCCGAACAGAATTAATACAAATAGCATGAATGATTTGTTGAAGAATACTTCAAAGTATTTTGGCATGATTACATTTTGTTCATCAAGTTCTCCACCCATGTATATTGTTTTTCTTTTTTTCTTTTTCATATGAATAGTCCTAGTATGTATAATTGTGTGAATGGCAGTATTCCAAATATTACTGCAGCTAAGCCCAGCATCCAATTGTACAATTGCAGTGTGAAATGTGCTTTTTCTCTTTTTACTCTCCTGCCTGAGAGCATTATATATACTATTTTGAAATACATTATGAATAGGAGTAAAGCTGCAAATATTCCCCATATTGTTATGATAGGATTTATACCAAATGATGTCTTGAATAGTAGCCATTCGCTTACGAATATGTTCAGCCCAGGTAGTCCTGCCAATGATATTGCTGCTATGCAGGCGAATATCGCTATGTGTGGGTCCCTATAGTAATATCCTTGCATCTGGCTTATGTATTTGAATTTATTTTCTTCATTCAATATACCTATTGTTATGAATAGTAGGGTTCCTGCGATTACATAGTTGAATATCTGTATTACACCTAAGGTTGATATCTTTCCTGTAAGGTCTGCAACAGATAAATCCAAGAATACGAATGCGAACTGTATAAGATTTGATGCTATGAAAAATTTTATGATATTATTATGAAATATTCCATATATTGCCATTACACAGATGAATACTACTGACAGTATACCAAAAAGGATCATGAAATTATTGTCATAGTTTAGATAATAGTTTAGAACGAAAAACGCTCCCAGCAAGGAACCAATCATCGATATTGAGACTAACATGGAATAGCTCAATCGTTTGTAAAAGAATATTGGCAATATTAAAAGTATGAACGCAATTGAAGAATACTTCCAATCAAGAAAATTGATAAGAACGAATGATAAGATTGTTAAAAGAACTAACTTCCAGATATGTTTTTTATTATAAAAAAATGTATAGAGGATTATACCTAAGAATATTATGAACAAAAGTATATTGAACAGCAAGTTAATCATAACTATATTTTGGTTCATTTAAATATATAAACTTAATTATAATTGAAAAGAGTTCGATAACATTTATATACTTCTTTGAATATTTTAAGACTATAATGTGTATTGCTATGCCTGGAAAGGTTGTAAAAGTAACTGACGATAAAGCCGTGATTGATTATGGGGATTTCCAAAAAGAAGCCCATAATTTGATTAATGCAAAAATTGGCGATTATATTATTGTACAGATGGGAAAAGTGGTACAAAAAGTAGACAAAGAAGACGCTCTTAAGAGCATTAAAGTTTGGAAATCAGTTCAATAGTTTTTTGGGTATAGTTCTTTAGATTATTCAATTCTTCAGGATTTAGCTTTTTGATTGCCATCCTCCAATGGACTGCTATTATATCACCTATGTTTAATTTATCAAAGAATTTTTTATCATAAATTACTTTTATTTTTTCTACATCTTTGCTGATAAAATATTTATCATCCTTTTTTAATCTGTTATATTCAACTATTAGATGAGATTCATGTATTTCAGAAACAGTCCCCCAGGATACTCTGCATTTGTCCATATTTTCAACAATTGTCGGTACGCTTCCTGTAACAGCACCTACCCCTACAAATAGTACATTGAATAAATGTGTTAAAGGAATCTTATCTTGGTTTATATTTTCTATTTTCTCAGTTAATCTATTTGCTATAGAATCTAATAACCCTCTTTCTCTTAACATACCTATAACTTTTTTTGCGTATTGTTTTTCCAGGTTGGCTAATTCATTACCTATCCAGTATGCTTCCACAACACCATAATCAAAAATATCTTTACTGTTTTTTTCAGAGATAGTTTTTAGATAAGGGTACAATGCTTCAAATTTAAGTAATAATTCCTTTACCTGCTCTTGGTTTCTATTATTGGTTATAGAATCATAGATTATACTGCTGGCTTCATCCGGACCGCAGTATTTTAGCTTGTTTGGAGTATAAGAAAACAATGATGCTAATCTAACGCCTTCCATGGTTTTCACTCTAGAACAATCTGTTTAGCTGGTTGGTAACCCTTCAGAACAAATAATACCCCCAAAGGTACTAATAGTATTCCAATTAATTGGGTCAATGTTATAACTGTACCCAAAAATGAGATTGAAAGCAGGGTTGTGATTGGTGATCCCAATAGCAATATTGATGTTGCTAATGAAACTTTGACATGTTTTAGTCCAGAATACCATGTGAACACATACAAGAATAAGAATCCTGATGTAAGAATTATCCACAATACTTCTGATGTTGTTAAAACTACCATATTCTTTACATTTCCTGATATTACTAGGAATATAAGTATGAATAATGAACCAAAAGACATCCTTCCAAAAGCCACTATTTTTGACGGAATTGTTTTCAAGACATATTTAGATATCGTGTTTTCAGTTGCCCAAAATAATGTTGCTACCAATACAAGCAAGTCTCCTGTGTTAAATGCAAAATTGTTTATTTTTAATAACAATAGATTGCCTAACATCAGGATGAATACTCCTGCCAGAATTTTTTTGTTTATTTTTTCTTTCAGAAATATTGATGCTAGTATCACAACATAAATGAACATTGTTTTGTGTATGAATGCTGCTGTAGCCCCGCTTGTCATGCTGAGGCCTTTAAAGAATAGTAAGAAAGGGATTGAACCTCCCAAGAGGCCTATAACTGATAGTTTTATCCATTCTTTTCTTTTTAGTTTTTTTATTTGATTAAAATTTTTGAAAAGAAGTATCATTGAAAACAAGAATACCATAGCAATTATGTTTTTGCCGAATGTAAAGATATATGGATTTATTCCTGTTACACCCAACTTATTTACAAAAATAGATACTCCGCTGATTAGCGCTGTTAGAAATATGAGATTTATCCCTTTTTTGTTCATATATTTATAGAAACCTAAATTTGTTTATAAATTTTATCATTAATTACAGTATCTCCGAATATCGAGGGGTTTGTTTTTTGTGATGTTTTTGGTTGTTTGATATTTTTGATGTGGTAGGGTTTGGTTCTTGGAGGTTATTGGTTTTTTGTTTGAGAAAGGAGGTTTTTGAGATAGCTTTCGCTAGGTT